>JAFYIM010000529.1 GCA_017538635.1 bacterium | reverse complement strand
AGGACTGGTCGCCGATCGTCACCTGGTGTTCCTGCATGGCTTCTAAGAGCGCGCTCTGCACTTTGGCCGGGGCGCGGTTGATCTCGTCGGCCAGGATCAGATTTGCGAAGATCGGGCCTTTCTTGGTCTTGAAGGTGCCTTCCTTCGGATCGTAGATCATGGTGCCGATAAGGTCGGCGGGCAGAAGGTCCGGCGTGAACTGGATGCGCTTGAAATCGGCTTTCACGGCTTTGGCGAGCGTCGTCACGCACAAGGTCTTAGCTAGTCCCGGAACGCCTTCCAAAAGAATGTGCCCGTTGGACAGCAGCCCGATGAGAAGCCTGTCGATCATGTAGCTCTGTCCTACGATAGTGTTCGAGATCTCCTGGCGCAGCACGGAAAATTTAGCGCTGGCTGATTGCACCTGTTCCTGGATCTGTTTAACGTCTGTATTCATGTTTTCTCCTTTTAGATGTAAAGCTCATCCGTTTCCTTTTGACGGTTGGGCTTGTTACGGATTAATAATTCTTTCAAAAAATCATAGGCGCGCTTTTCTTCCATACTGGAAGGCTCGTAGCCGGCGTAGCGCACGTTGAAGCAAAGGGCGCAGACTTCCTTGGCCGTTCTCACCATTCTCTGGTCCACGCCGTTTTCAAGAGCTTCCTTTTCCCCGAAGGAGTCGAGGTCGGCGATGGAATACTTGGCGCGCAGGTAGCTTCTCAATAACTCTTCGCACTTGCCGAAGTAGGCGGCGGTCTCGCCCTTCAACCTCAGTTCCTTGCTTTCCTCCAGTTTCGCAAGGTATTCTTCCTCGAGGTTCTGTTCGGGACGCGCTTCGCTCTTCTTCGTGTTTTTCTTTTTGAGCAAGAGGAAAACCAGCGCGGCGGCGAGGACGACCACAAGGGCGGCCGCGATAACGAGCCAGGGAAGCCTGGCGCTTCTAACGTTCAAAGTCACGCCCGCCAGATCGGAACTGCTGAATTCGCTGTCCTCCAAGCCTCTTGACATGACCTCGATCAGTCCGGTCTCGACGACCGTCCCCGGGGCGTTCGTGATGAGAAGCTCGACAAGGTAGGTCGCGGTGTGCTGCACTCCGCCTTGCCCCGGCTTCGACTCGTTGTAGCTGACGATGTCCTTTACCAGGGCGCCCTTCAGTTCCTTCAGGCGGGGAGTGCGCACCGAGATCGTTTCATAGCCGGTCCACGTAGCCGTCATCTTAAGCTGCGTGCTCTTCTTTGAGACGACGTTGGTGCTCTCCGGAAGGATCTCCCATCTTACTTCCGAACTTGCGCTCAGCGCCAGCAGGAAAACTGCAATTATGTAAATCGTTTTACGCATACCGAACATATTGCAAAAAGCGTGCCAAAAAATAAATTGCGGTGTTTCCGTGACTTATAATTTAACTGTCGCTGCTTTTTGTCAAAATGACAAAGGAAAATCGATGTTTTCAATCTATAAAAAATGCTGTTTTTTAAGCATATTTATATAAGGTTTGCTTTTGAGTATCATTATTGTGAATGAATATAGTCTTTCTTTAACATCCGTTAACCAAAACCAACGAGGTTATTATGAAACGAATCCTTATCGTCCTGCTGCTTCTGGCGGTGGTTCCGGTTTGGGCCACTGTGCTCTACGAGGAAAACTTCGAGAGCTATGAGACCGGCACTCAGATGGTCGACCAGGAAGGCTGGGACTTCTACAGCACTTACGACGGCAACACCACGGTCGTGGACAACGCCCCGAGCTTCACCTCCAAGGTCCTGGAGCTCAGTCAGTCCGAAAGCGGCTCCGCCGAGTACGTCATGGTCTTTACTCCGGCCGTCAATATCGCGCCCGAGGTCCCAGGCAGGGAGGTCACCATGGTCTCCGCGTCCGTGATCTGCTCCAGCGCGACGGATTCTTTCTCGATCTACGACGCCAACGGTAATCGCTTCTTATATCTGCACATGGACGCCTACAGCGGCACCATGACAAGCGAAACCAGCGACATCGCGTTTGACAACATCAACATGGACGGCCAGACCCCCAACGACATCTCCTTCGTCTACGACTCCCTGGCCAACAAGATCGTCGCCATCAGCTGCAACGGCTCGAACGTGGTCTGCGACATCCCAGGCGCCGGCTTCTCCGGACAGCCCTGCAGGCTGCGCCTTGCCGTGCAGATCACCTCCCTGATTGAAGGCGCCACGGGGTCCTACTACGACAACCTCAAGATCGAGACCGTTCCCCGCAGCGAGGATCCGACCCTGTACTGCGCCGACGACGCCCTGATTCCCCTTGACTCCACTAGCGCGGAGTTTGCGCTCTACAACGGCGGCGTCAGCGGCACCATCAATTACAGCGTCACCACCGACGCCTCCTGGCTGGAAGTCGAGCCCAGCAGCGGTTCCTTCGAGTCCGATACGGTCCTGACCTTGAAAGCCAGCGAATCCGTCCCCGACGGCTTCTACCGCGGCAACATGACCGTGGACGCCGGCGCGGCCGGCAGCAAGGTCGTCTCCGTGATGTGCTCCAAAGGCAACGTCATCTTTGAGGAAAAATTTGACGATATGGAAGACGGCAACATCGTCGGCCAGCGCGGCTGGACGGTGGATAACGGTTTAGCCGTTATCACAAATGCCTACGGCTGCGACGGCAAATGTTTCTTCGCCTACGGCACGGGAGGTTACGATGCCGCCAGCATGTATCTGCCGAAGCCCTGGTACGAGAACCTCATCGTGAAGGTCTCCTTCGATATGTATTGGCCCTCGACCAGCACTTGCACCGGCGTTTGTTTCCTGCAGAAGGATTCCGGCACCAACGAAAAATTCGAGAATGCTGTCCTTCCCGATTACGACAACAACTGCTACAAGCTTGACAACATCCAGAAGAGCACCGGTTCCAAGACAGTCAAGAATTTCCCCACCGCCCCCATGGACGAATGGGTGTCCATCGAGTACACCATGGATCTTAAGGCCAACAAACTCTTGAGCTACGGCTGGGCCGGCGCCATCACGAACTTCAGCAACTGGAAGCTCAAGAACGAAGCCTGCAATTTCTTCAATTCCTGGGGTTGCTCCCACTACGTCAACACTTTTGAAGGCGTCAACATCGCTGTTGACAACCTGAAGATCGAAAGGGTCGAAAGGGAAAAAGGTCCGGAAATGATCGTCAATGGGAATATAACCATCGGCCATGGCGAGAGCGGCGAATTCAGTCTTAGGAACGGCGGCAAAGGATCCTACGACTTTACGGCTGAAGTCATCGATCTTCCCGACAACCTCACGCTCTCCGCTGCCAGCGGCACCGTCGAGGCTGACGCTGTGAATATTACGGCCACCGTGAACAGGGAAGGCCTGGAAGAAAACTATTACCGCACCAGAGTCAGGTTCGACGCCGGCGAGGCTGGCTGCGCCACCAGCGTCGTCGCCTTCGCGGTCGGCAACGTCTATTACTTCGCGGATTTTGAGGAACCCTTCTTCGTCTGCGACGACTTAGGCGGCCAGGACGGCTGGCTCGACGACGGCCCGGGCGTGAACACCGCCTACGTCATGGTCACCAACAACCAGCAGGTCGCCATGATCGAGACCGGCGGCGGCTACGGCGGCTACATGCACACCTGTGACGTTCCGGAGAACCAGCTCGTCAAGATCGAGTGCGACCTCTTCCTCCCGCCCGCCATCTTCGAGAGGGAAAGCCTCCTGGGCAGGGAAGTGATCTACTTCAAGCAGAACAGCCAGTACAGTTCCAGCGCGGACATCACGCTGAACATCGACTTCATGGACGGCGTCCCCATCGTCTACGGCTACAATGCCGGCCAGGACTACGCCATGGCCACCACGGAGTACACCTATGAGTGGATGCACGTCTCCTACGTCATCGACTATCTGGAAGGCTGGCTCGCGGAATTCTCCATCGACGACAACGTGGATTATCCCGGCGACATCGTGGCCACCTCCGATCCTGGCGCCGGCTGCACGCTCTTCACCTACTGCGTGACCAGTAGGGGCAACATCCAGTTCGACAACATCAAGGTCAGCGTGGTGCCCGAACCGGCCGTCCTCGGCTTCCTCGCGCTCATCGCTTTGGCTTTGATCAGGCGCAAATAACAGCGCAAGCCTCTGAATGAAAAAAGGCCCGGCATCTGCCGGGCCTTTTTTTTGTTATTAATGTATAATTATCTTGGTTT
>JAFYIM010000528.1 GCA_017538635.1 bacterium | reverse complement strand
TCGGCGTCCAGTATTCTTCCCAGATGCCTTTGGCGAAAAGCGCCAGCTTTTTCAAATCATCGGCAGGTTTCAGATCAACTTCACGCATTGTTTTCTCCCTGGAAAAAATCTTTGATGACGGCTTCGGCCTCCTCAGTGGAAGTCACGGCAACGATGCGGCGCCTGAATTCCGCGACTCCCAGTTTCCCGCGCCCGTAACAGCAGGCGATGCGGCGGATGTGCAGGGAAGCACCCTTTTCGCCGTACGTTTCCTTAAGAAGCGTAAGGTGACGGAGGGCAAGTTCGCCCTTTTCGGCATAAGAGGGATCGTCTATTATGGTCCCGTCCTCGAGGTAGCGCGCCACTCTTCTGAAAAGCCAGGGCGCGCCCATGGCGGCCCGGCCTATCATGATGCCGTCGCAGCCTGTCACGTCTATTATTTTTTTGGCGGTCAAGGGATCTACTATGTCGCCGTTGGCGATGACGGGGACGGTCGGATCGGTTTTCTTAACGGCCTTCACGACTTTTTCTATCTCGTTCCAGTCGGCTTTGCCGGCGTAGCCCTGCGCGCGAGTCCGGCCGTGCACCGCGACGCATTGCGCGCCGCTGTCAACCATTCTGGCTGCGAACTCCGGCCCGTTTATGGAATTGGAATCCCAGCCGATCCTTATTTTCACCGTGAGCGGAATAGAGATGGCCTTTCTCACCGCCCGCACGATCTTGGCGGCGGTCTCGGGCTCCTTCATGAGGACCGCGCCGCCTCCCGTTTTGACGACTTTGGAGACCGGGCAGCCCATGTTGATGTCTATTAGCCCGGCGCCCAGCGCTTCCATTTCGGAAGCGGCCGCGGGCATGAATTCAAGGTGCGAACCGAAAAGCTGCACCGCGAGCGGATACTCATTGCGGTCGCTCTTTAAAAGCGCTTTGGTCTTTTCATGCGCGTGGATGACGGAGTGGCAGCTGATGAGCTCGGTGTAGAAAAGCCCGCAGCCGCCCAGTTCCCTTACGATGCAGCGCATGGGATAGTCGCTGTAGCCCGCCATGGGCGCCAGCGCGATAGGGGGAGAAAATGTGAGCCCCCCTATTTTGATTTCGTTAAGCACTATTTGCCGATAGCCTTCTTGTAAAGGGCTTCGTTGTCAGGCAGGTAGGTTTTCAGTTTGGCGATGCGGTTGGCGTCCGAGGGGTGCGTAGAGAGCATTTCCGGAACGGATGATCCGCCGGAGGCCATGAAGTTTTCCCAGAACTTGATCGCTTCGTTAGGATCGTAGCCGGCCCTGGCCATGAAGTTCATGCCGATCTGGTCCGCTTCGTACTCGTCGTCGCGGGAGAAGGGCAGAGTCACGATAAGGCTACTGCCTACGCCGTAAGCGGCTAGGACCGCGTCGGCGTTCGCTTCGGAGACGCTGCTGCCGATAACGCTGCCCACAACGTTGACCATTGTCTCGGTGCCCATTCTTTCAACGCCGTGGCGGGCGACCGCGTGCCCGATCTCGTGCGCCATGACGGTGGCCAATTGCGCGTCGTTCTGAGCGTATGGAAGGATGCCGGTGTAAACCGCGACTTTGCCGCCGGGCAGACACCAGGCGTTGGCGGTCTGGCTGTCATTGAAGACTGTGAACTCCCAGTCCCAATCCATGCCCGGAGTGTCCTGCTCCGCTATTTTGGCGATGCGCTGCCCAATCGTTTTGACGCGGTTGTTGATGGCGTAGTCGGTCAGAATAACGTTGTTGGTCTTGTAAACATTGTAGGCTTCCAGGCCGAGAGCTTTTTCTTCCTCAACGGAAGTCATGATGAAAGCCGTGCGTCCGGTGACCGGAACGGTGTAGCAGGCTTGCAGGAAAAGAGCGATCACCGCAAGCAAAAGATAGGAAAATTTACGCATACAAGACTCCTTGCTTATTGGTTTGATTATAGGTTTATCTTATCAAATTTCAAGCTGAATTTGTATAATATCTGGGTATGGTCAGAAAAGGTCCAGTCTATTTGGCGCTCTGCCTTGTCTTTGCCATCGCCGCCTGCGGCGACGAATTTCTTTTGTCCGCCGACGAGGCGGTCAGGATCCTTTCTTCCATTCCGCCCTGGCCGACTAACAGCGCGATAGTAGCGCTTTCCGGGAGCAATAAGCTTGATCCGGAAGCGCTGACGGGCTGGCAGCCCGGCGACAGCGAGTTCGCGCAGGCGCTTTCCTTCACGCAGCTGAAAAAGGACCGCCAATCCGAGCTCACGGAAGTTTACCGCAAAGCCGAGAACGCCTTCCTTGATTTTACGCACGCCAGGGACGACTACAATTACCGCCGCTACTGGGCGCGCTACGGCCTCTACGACCAGCCCGAAAAGCCCGTCATGGAACTCATGGAGTTCCCGGATGATATGCCGGAAGAGTTCCGTTTCTTTTTGGAAGGCTTGCAGTATTACTATCGCGACGATCCTTGTGCGGCCAGAGAACTTTGGGACAGGGTGAAAGCGCTCCCTGCCAACAAGAAGATCTACTGCGAGAACTGGGCGCGGACGCTGACGGCCGACTCGTACTCCGAAAGCGATCCTTACAGGACTATTAGGGAATTGGAGGAGATAAGGAAGGAACTGCAGAAGAAAACGCACTTCGACCCGAAGCTTGCCGCCTGCCTTTTGAGATGCGAAGCCAGTAGCTACGCCGCGGTGACCAATTATCCTCAGGCTATGAACTGCTACTTCGCCCTGAACCTTCTCGGTTTCAGAAGGGAGGAAATGATACACTCCATCGCCAACCTCATCATG
>JAFYIM010000527.1 GCA_017538635.1 bacterium | reverse complement strand
TGCCGAACATGATCTCCTGATTGCCTTCAGAGCCGTCGATCTTGCAGCAGGTCTTCCAGTGCCAGTTGTCCCAGAAGCGCCAGAAGGTCATGTTGTTGCGCCTGACGTCAAAGCGCGCCCAGCCTTCGAAGCTGTGGGCTGCGTTGCCGAGCTGCACGGCGTAGGTTTTGCCTTCGTAAGCGTCGCCGTCGTCGATGTCGGCAATGAAGCCGGAGCTGTTGTTGTTCGGGATGAAGAGGCAGTTGACGGGGCCGCCGTTGAATTCGACGTTGGTGATGTAGGCGTCGTGGCTGACGTCGCGGAGCCATTCCGGAGCGATCTCTTCAAGAGCCTTGCCTTCGTCGAATTCGCTGAAGTCGATGGAGCGGACTAGCTTCTTGTTGATCTGAACGTACTCGACCTTCACGTCATCGTAATAGACGCCCGGAGTGGAGGTTTCCGGATTGATGGCGGAAAGACCCTGGAAGGTCCAGACGGATTTCACAGACGTGAAAGGAAGTCCGGCGGGCGTCGTTTCCGCAAAGCCGGTACCGGCGACCATGAAGCGCGTGATGTAGAAAGAATTGTTGAGGTCGGCGTCGTCCGTCCTCAAAGAGAGCTGGAACTGCCCGACCACGCCGAGGTCAAGGGTATCGTTGGCGCCGTCCTGCCAGTAGCACTTGAAGGTGTCGAGGTTGAGAGGCAGAACCAGGTATCCCTGGAAGCCGGCAGGGAGCGTAACGTAACCGGCGCCGTCAGCGGTCGTCACAGTGGGGATGCCTTTGTTCGTGTAATAAGTGACGGTGGCGCCTTCCTTCAGATCGAAGGACTGATGGCCGACCACCTGTTCCTCAAAGGCCACTCTGAAGCGGAAGGGCTGCGTCAATTTCGCGCCGTCAACGGCCACCACAAGGTCACTGGCGCCAGACCAGTCGGTGTCGGCCTGGGGGTCGTTGCGGTAAGGCATGTCGCGGTCGAAGGAGCCGCCGGGAAGACCGGTCTGCTTCATCGTGAAGCTGAGGGCGTTGGCGGCGTTGCGCGTCCTGATATCGATGTCATAGTAATTGCCGACACCGTACCAGTCGTAGCCGAGCATGTTGCCGAAGGGCGTAAGGACGCCGTCGGGATAGACGGGATAAAGTCCTTCGAAGGCCCAGGCGGTTTTCACAGACGTATAAGGAAGGCCGGCGGGCGTCGCTTCGGCAAATTTGGGGCCGGCGACCATAAAGCTTGTAATATAGAAAGAATTGTTGAGGTCAGCGTCGTCCGTTCTCAAAGAGAGCTGGAACTGTCCGACCGCGCCGAGATCAAGGTCTTCGTTGGCGCCGTCCTGCCAATAGCACTTGAAGGTGTCAAGATTGAGGGGCAGAGCCAAGTAACCCTGGAAGCCGGCCGGGAACGTAACGTAGCCGGCGCTGTCGGCGGTCGTCGCAGTGGCAACGCCTTCCATAGTGTAATAAGTAACAGCCGCGCCATCCTTCAGATCGAAGGACTGATGGCCGACCACCTGTTCCTCGAAAGCAACTCTGAAGCGGAAAGGCTGCGTTAAATTGGAGCCGTCGATAGCCACGATAAGATCGGTGGCGCCTGTCCAGTCGGTGTCTCTTTTCGGAGCGTTGCGGTAAACAACGTCGCGGTCGAAGGAGCCGCCCGGCAGCCCGCCCTGCTTCATCGTAAAGCAGAGGGCGTTGGCGGAATTGTGCGACTTGATGTTCATGTCGTAGTAATTGCCGAAGCCGTACCAGTCGTAGCCCAAGAGGCCCGGGAAAGAGGTAAGGGCGCCGTTGGCGAAGACCAGATACTTGAAGCCATCGCAGCGTCTGAGGAAGAGCTCCGCATTGTCGGACTGCTGACGCACGCCGTCAACGTAGAATTCCACCAGACCGGTGGCAAGCTCCATGGAGAGGAAATAATCCTGCCAAGCACCCTCTTCGATGCAATTCCTGAAGGAAGTCGTGATGCCGGAATCCCTGGTGTAATTAAGTTCCAGGCCCTGGTTCACGAAGTCCTGACCGTTTCCGGTGCTCTCGAAATTGACGACCGGGCGCTTGTAGTTGTTGTCCGTGTCGGTATCGGAATAGTTGGCCAGAACGCGGCATTCCGAAAGATCCTGGCCGGGGTTCTGACAACGTTTGAAGCTGACGTTGAGGTAATTGCCGGGTTCCAGTTCGACTTCGGAATCGTCGATGGGAATGGCAATGCCCTGCTGCTGCTGGCAGTCGCCAACCTGGTTGATCTTCAGGACCTTGTTGCCTTCGACAGTTTCGATCGTCGCGCCGTCGGTGCTGACTGCTCCCTTCTGGGTAGCGGGCGAAGCGACCATGTCTTTCTGACCGAGAGCCGCGCCTTCGGAGCAATCTTCGAAATCAAGATCGACAAGCGTGGCGGTGCTGTCAGCCAATACAAAGGAAGTTAAGAGGACCACAGAGAGAAAAAGGTAAAATTTCTTCATGATCTTACTGTTTGTTGTGGGTTAATTAGGTTTTATTTTGTGTTGAAATTTCTTTATTCAGCCGAAGTTGAACTCGGAACGTCCTTCACCTTGAGCCAGGACCTGTAGGCGGCGGGCGTCGTGGCGCCGTTGTATTTGCCGGCGCTGGCGAAGTCCACCAGCTGGACCGTTCCGCTTTCCGTCTCCACGTCGTAGTTGATGTGGATCTTTTTGTCCGTGCGCTCGCTCTTACTAGCTTCCGTAATAGCGGAGTAGCTGAGCTCCTTGGAGCTGTCGCCGCCCTCTATGGCGAAGAGGATGGGGCCGCGGAATACGGAGTAATAGCCGGCCTGGTCTTTTTTGCCCTTCATGAAAGTCCAGGGCATGTTGAAAATTATAATGATGGTGTCTTCGTTGCGGCAGTCAACGTCGAAGTAGGTTCCAGGAGTGAGGGTAACCGTTGAGCCGTCAGACAAGGTCGCCGTGGAGCCTTCCGCCCATTTGGGGACGCGGAGGCTAAGCGGCAGGACGCCGTCGGATTCGTAGATGACCGTCAGGCTGACCTGGCCATCGGCGGGATAAGAGGTCTCCTGCTTCAGAATGACCTCGGCGCCGTTGAAGCTTGACCTGAGGAAGCAGGGGCCGTAGTAGTTGAGATACAGTCTCTCGCCGTCGGTGACGGAGGCCCATTCGGCGACCTGGCCGAGGCCCCTGGCGATGTTGGCCTGGCAGCAGTTCATGTCAGGCGAACCGTTGTTGTACTGGAAGGAGATGTCCTTCTGGGAGGGCACGCGCTTGCCGTCGTAGCCGTTCATGCCGTTGGCGGTGTTCATAGGCGTGTTGTAGGTGCAGTAGTGGCAGTCGTCCAGGAGGCTTCCCAATACGCCGTTGAAGTAAGAGCGCTCAATCTCGTCGATAAGAGCGACGCTGGGTGATTGTCTGTAGTACTCCGTCACGAAAGCCGTCCAGGCGATGGTGCAGCAGGTCTCTATAACGCCGTTGATGTACGGATCGCCCTGCGCGCCTTCGTTGGTAGTGAAGCCGCCGGTGTTGTGGATGTCGGTCTTCAGGATCGATTCATAGACGTTCTTCAATACCAGGAGGTATTCCGCGTTCTTGGTCTCCTCATAGAGGATGCCCAGCGTCATGATCATGTGAAGGATCTCCCAGCGGTTGCAGTCGGAGGTGTAGAAATCCCGGCCGTTCTTGGCGCATTCGTACCAGCCGTTGTCTTCCTGGCAATCCTCTTTGATAATACGCTCCGCTTCGTCCAGGTATTTCTTGTCCTTGGTGACCTGGTACATAATGGCGTAGCCGTGGGCGATGCCGCGGTTGGTCTCGAAACCGCCGCCAACCAGATAGCTTCTTTCATGGAAGGTGTCGTAGATAAGGTCGATGGCTTTCTTGGCAACGTTGAAGGCCGTTTCGTTGCCGGTCATCTTGTACCATTCCAGAAGGCCCACAATGGCGTGATAATGGTCCCAAAGGTCCCAG
>JAFYIM010000065.1 GCA_017538635.1 bacterium | reverse complement strand
TTTCCCTTACTGTCTGGCGTAGAATTCGACGACCAGCGACACGTCGCAGATGATCGGAACTTCGTCGCGCTGAGGAAGGGTTACCAGCGTGCAGGTCAGGTCCTTTTCCGAAACGGAAAGGTAAGCGGGAGCCGGCTGACGGCGTTCCATGGAGTCTTTGACGATCTGCAGCTGTTTTGCTTTTTCACAGACGCTGACCACATCGCCCGGCTTCACGCTGTAGGAAGGAATGTTGACCTTTTTGCCATTCACTTCGACATGCGCATGGGAGACGAACTGGCGGGCGGCGTAGATGGTCGGCGCGAAGCCGGCTCTGAGAACGACCGCATCCAGACGAGTCTCCAGAAGCTGGACCATGGTCTCACCGGTGTTGGTGGCCTTGGCGGCCGCCTTACGGTAGTAGTTTACCATCTGTCGTTCGTGCACGTTGTACTGGCAACGGAGGCGCTGCTTTTCAATCAGCTGGCGCTTGTATTCCGACAGTTTGGTACGCCTGGAGTTTCCGCCGTGCTGTCCCGGGGGATTGGGACGGCGTTCCATGACTTTGCTCGCCTTCGGAGTGATGGCGATGCCAAGGCGGCGGGAGAGACGAACCTTAGGTCCTTTGTAATTCATAAGTATGATTCCAAAGTATTTGTTAATGTCCACGCATCTGTCTTACTGCTTTTCAGACAAAATTATACGTGGGCTGAAATGATATCAAATGAGGGATTTAAAAGTCAAGGCTAATAATGGATCGCAATACGGAAACCGCAGTTGCCGTTCTTAGCGTCTTTGGACATTCTCATGGCCATGCGGCAGTGGGCAGCAGTATCGCTATAGTATATGCCGCCTCCCTTGACGCAGAAATTCGCTTTCTTTGAATAGTTGCCGACAGGGTCTGTCACAGCTTTGGTGCCAAGGTTTTTCGATAAGCGGTCAAGGCAGTAATCCCAGGCGTTGCCGTGCATATCGTAAAGCCCGTTCAGGCCTGGTCTCAACAAGCCAACTTCTTTGACCTGGCTGTTTGAATCAGCATACCAGGCGAGGTTCGTCAGGTGGTCCCAAGTAGTGATTTGAGTTTGCGGATCATAGAAAGCTATGCCGTCATTCCAGACATAATCGCCGTGATAAGTTCCGTCGCAATTGTAATCTCCATTGGCAGCGTAAGTACCGTCGCCCTTGTCTCTGGCGGCCATTTCCCACTCGGCTTCCGTCGGCAGGTCGAATATGAGGCCGTAGCCGGTCTTCTGACGCAGTGTGCCGAAGAAACTGCCGTCATCTACTCTGTAGTCGGTCTTGTCAGGCCAGGTCATGCCGTAGGTTTCGCCGCGCAGCTCTTTCTCTTGTATCTGGACTCTGGGCAGCTTGCTGGTATTGCTTGAGTTGGGATCCATTACCTTTGCGTACTGGGCTGCTGTAGTTTCTAGCACGCCGAGGTATATCGGCCTGGTGATCGTCACCTGATGTTTGTCTTCAGGGACGCCGCCCGGTGATCTGTTCGGTTCGTCCGAGGCGGAGCCCATGTAGAAGGTTCCCTGGTTAATCCTTCTGAACCAGATATTCGTGGTCTTGCAGGCGTTATTATGGCCCACATTCGCCGGACCGGTCGCGCTGGGGCTCATGGTGTAGTCAGCGAGGTCCAACTTAAGGTAGGTTGAAGCGGTTCCGCTGACGTCCAGGGCGATCACGTTGAATTTGGCGTCGTCGGTGTTGGTGTTCGGTTTTTGAGCGGTGGAGTTCCAGGTGATCCTTTTTACGCCTTGCCCTAAAACAATGCCGCAAGTGCCCTCGCCTTCGAGGTTGTTGAGTACAAAGATCGGATCGTTTCCAATCTGGCCTTTAAAAGCTACGCGGAAAACAGGGAAAGTCGCGTTGGAGGTTAAGGTATAGTCGATGTCGACCTTGCCGTTCCAGGGCCAGCGCTGGGAGGCGGTGACGCTGGTCAAAGTGCTGTTGGCCAGAACCGATGCGGCGGTGGCTAAAGACAGCAAAAGCAAAAATAGAGATCTGTTGTTCACTTTTATATACCTCAGTTTGATTTTCTATAGGAAAGTCCGAAAAGGAGGAGCGCCATCAAAGCCAGGGAAGGCTCCGGCGTGATCGTAATGGATGTGGTGCTGGTGACACTCTCGAAGATCGCAGTGGGATCGTCGTTGTCGTAGATCGTGTAGTTGAGGGTATAGGTGTCGCCCCTGGGCAGATCCCCGGGGTCAACGGAGGTGTAATTCCACCTGTAAGTGCCTTCTCCTTCCACAGAGCTCGTCATGATGTCGTAGGTGTCGCCGGAGGACATGGAGAAGAAGCCCATGACGCCGCTGGCGCCCTGATCGGTGGCGTAAAGTTTAAACTTCCTGTCGAAGCCTTTGCCGTTCAAGGCCCACTTGGCGCTGTAAGTGAGATAATCGGTCGGCTTGATCTCG
>JAFYIM010000526.1 GCA_017538635.1 bacterium | reverse complement strand
GTTGATCCTGATCCTATCATCAAGCCTCCTGTTGACATTGCTATTTGCATTCTTGACCGCGGCTTACAGCGTAAGCCTGGCGGATTTGAGGCTATGCTTTCCGCCATGCTTCCTGCCGCCTGGATCAAACGGCGCCGTACCGTTGCCGATTATACGGAGTATTTCCTCCTCAACAACGGCTCCAAGATCTGGCTCCTTTCCGCCGAGTCAGGATACGAGAAAATGCAGGGCGCTACTTATGGCGTTGTTGTGATGGACGAGTCTCAAGACGAGAAAGTCTTCAATGAGCTTGTTAGCCGCGTTGGTCGTCGTGCTCCTATCCTTATCATGGGCTTCCATAGCAACCGCGGCCGTAACTGGGCCTATGATCTATTCATCAAGCCTGAAGAGCAACACAAGACTCCTCATTATCGGCATGTCGAACGTGCCACTATGCTAGACAATCCTTTTATTCCTCTCTCTACCAAGGAAGAAATGATCGAAGAATGGCGCGAAGAAGGCCAATTGGAAGCCCGCCTTTATGGCGCTATCGATGACCTTGTCGGCATTGTCTATAAATCTTTCAGCAAAGAACGTCACGTTGTAAACGCCAGTGATATTCCTGAATTTGTTGGCGGCGAGCCGCCTAAGGATTGGCCTGTCATTAGCGGACTTGATTGCCATCATACTGAAAAAGGCTGTGCTGCTTCTTGGCTTACTATAAATCCTGACAACGGTCGCTGCTATTTGTTCCATGAATATGAATCGACTGCTGATCCTGCCACCTGGATTAATGATCTAAACGAGATCGATAAGAAATATCCTAGCCGTTTCACCTTCGCCGACCCTTCAATGGACGCCACTGACAATCGCGGATTCAATCTTTGGAACGAGTTTAGGATCCATTGTACGTTGCCTCTTGTTAAAGCTAAGCGCGACCATGCCCAGGGAATTCAATCCGTTATTTCCGCTCTTGCTAATCTTCGCGATGAGAAATTCGACGTCGTTGACAAGAAGCCCGGGCTTCTTATTTGCGACCATTGCGTAAGGACTATCGAGCAGCTTCGCATGTACCATCGGAAAACCGGTGCCGTTAATGATGTCGTTAAAGTTGACGATGAGTTCTGCGACACCCTTCGTTACATGATGGTAACTCAGCCTGGCTTGCAATTCCTATCTGCCCCCAAGGATTATAAGGAGAATCTCTACCTGTCCGCTAAAACATCTTCTGATAAGCCTAAAGGCGCTTTTATTTTCAGCCCTTCTAATTCCATCCCTCAATCTGAGAAGAAGGGCGCTTTCCTTTATTCTCCTCTCAATTACAAAAAGGCTGAACCTCATGAGCAAAAGTTCATCTTTAAACCATGAATCTCTCACTTATCTCTGGGATCTTTTTTCCAGGCTTTATGATCATAAGATTGATCCTTCCCAGGCGAAATTAGAGACTCTTCGCTATCTCGGCGGCTCACTCCTGAAGTTCCCTACGCTTAAATCTTCGAAGAAAGAGCGGATTCTTTCCGCGCTAAAATCCGGCCTCTCCATTCAGCAAATATCCGAGCGCTACGACGTCTCTCGTCAATATGTCTATTCTCTAACTTCTTCTTCCTCAAGACGTTCTGATTTTGTCAACAAAAGGTAACTTTTTGTTGACACTCTTCTGCTTATCATTAATTGAACATCAAAAATTTTGCTTCTCATGGATCAATCTAAGTTATTCGATGACGTTCTTTCCAGGCAAGTCGATGCCTTCGCCAACTGCGCTTCGTTCCACGATCGCGCTAAAGAAGGCTACAAGACTTATTACTCCTGGGAACAACGCGCCAAATATGGATATGCTGATAATATTGATCCTGCTATTGGATTCCGCAAATGCGAAGCGCTTAAGGCTTATTTGCGCTGCAACGTCCTTGAGCCTGGAATTTCTGCCGTTTCTGAGGAGGATTCCGCTAATGCTTCTGTCATGAATGACATCGTCAAGGCTGACTATTCCAATCCTCGCGTTGAGAAAGAATTCGATGACCTTTATCATCATATGATCGTTGGCGGCACCGGCATCCTAAAGTTAGGCTGGTCTTTCCGCGAGAATTTCTATTGGCGTTGGGTCAGGGACGATAACGAACTTCTTGGTCTCGTCCTCGAAGCTGCCAACGTCATTGTTTCCAGGAATCCTAATAGCGAAACCGCTAAGCGTCTCTTTGCCGCTTTATCTTCCGGTGACGTTAATGAGATTAAATCTCTAATTCGCTCTAATATTATTCCGAATATTAAATCTGAGCCTGGGAATACTGGTTTTATCGTTC
>JAFYIM010000525.1 GCA_017538635.1 bacterium | reverse complement strand
GGCCTCCTGCTCAATTTCGAGCTGCATGACCTTGCGGTTCAGTTCGTCGAGCTCAGCCGGCTGGCTGTCTATTTCGGTCCTGACCATCGCCGCCGCCTCGTCCATAAGGTCTATGGCTTTGTCGGGCAGGAAACGATCGCTGATGTAGCGGTGGCTCAAGACAGCCGCGCTGACAAGCGCGCCGTCCTGGATCCTTACGCCGTGATGGATCTCGTAGCGCTCCTTCAAGCCTCTTAAGATGGAGATGGTGTCCTCAACGGAGGGCTGATCGACCATGACCATCTGGAAACGCCTTTCCAGAGCAGGGTCCTTTTCAATATATTTCCTGTATTCGTCTAGGGTAGTGGCGCCGATGCAGTGCAGTTCACCTCTGGCCAGAAGCGGCTTCAGGAGGTTGCCTGCGTCCATGCTGCCTTCGCTCTTACCCGCGCCGACGATGTTGTGTATCTCATCGATGAAGAGGATGATCCTGCCGTTACTGGACTGCACTTCCTTCAGGACCGCTTTCAAGCGCTCCTCAAATTCACCGCGGTATTTCGCGCCCGCGACCAGAGCGCCCATGTCAAGTGAGAAGACCGTCTTGTCTTTCAGGTTCTCAGGAACGTCCTGCAGCATGATACGCCTCGCTAGACCTTCCGCGATAGCGGTCTTGCCTACGCCCGGTTCGCCGATAAGGACAGGGTTGTTCTTCGTCCTTCTCGCCAATACCTGTATAACGCGCCTGATCTCGTTGTCACGTCCGATGACCGGGTCGATCTTGCCCTGGCGGGCCGCTTCGACCAGGTCGATGCCGTATTTGCCCAAAACGTCGAAAGTCGCTTCGGGATTAGGATTGTCAACGCGCTGGTTGCCCCTGATCTTAACAAGGGCAGCCATAAGCTTGTCGGGCCTCAAACCGGCTGCGCGCAGTATCTCCGCGCATTTGTCGTTCTTTATTTCGCCGATCGCCAGAAGCAGATGCTCGACGCTGACATAGTCGTCCTTCATCTTGCCCGCCAGCTCGAAAGCCTTGGCGAACAATCTTTCCAGGCTAACGGAGATCCCAGCGCTCTGGTTGGAGCCAGAAACGCTTGGCAGTTTTTCTATCTCGGCTTCCACTTCGCGGCAAACAGCGTTGCTGTTTACTTCGGAGAGTTCCAGCATCCTCTTAGCCAATCCTTCCTTGTCGGAGAGGAGAGCGGCGAAAAGATGCAATATGGTCGTCTCAGGATTGTTGCGGGACAAAGCCTTATCCCGCGCCTCCATGAGAGCCGACTGGACCTTTTCAGTCATTTTCTGGATGTTCATATATTTTCCTCCTCTAATTGATTACTGTTTAAGCTTAATTATATATGCAATTATCGTGCCAAACCGCAAAAACGCATAAACACTTGATTTAAGCCAATTAACAAAAGCGGCCGCTAAGCCAAAAGCGACAAAAATTCACACAAAAGCAAGGCACAAAGTGCCATTTTGTCCCGAAGCAGGACCGCGCACAATAAGGGTAATCCTTCGCTAAATAGGGTAATATTTCCGCACAACTACCCTTAATTTCGCGCTCATTACCCTTAAAAGCAATCACCTTATCTGCATAATTTTTGAGCTTTTTTATGCAGAGAGAATGGCTGTCTGCATAAAATTTGCTGCTTTTTATGCAGAAAGCCGGATTATGTGCATGCTTTCTGGCAAAAAGCATGCAAATAAAAGCCGTCAGCTCTCGCTTTGGTCTTTCTTTCCGAGAATGGATATGCCGGCAACAGCTAGTCCGCCGGCCATGATCGCCAGCCAGGCATAGGGTTTCGTTGCCTCGAAATACATCAGGGCGAACATCGCCATAACGGAAAGGATGCAGATAGCAGGAATCAGTTTCTTTTTGTCCATCGCGTTGTCTCCTGGCAAGGGTTAGCCCAAGGCGCTGAAAGGCACGGCGTAAAAGTCTTCACCGAAACGCAAAGTCTTGGAGCCGGAATACAAGACGATGCCGGTAAAGGGTGTTTTGGCCAGATTCTTGGCAAACCATTTCAAAGTCTTGAAATCATCAAGAGAAGCCTGGCCTCCTTTGACTTCTATGCCTAAGATAGCTCCGTCATTTCTTTCAACCACAAAGTCGATCTCGCGTTTGCTGTCATCCCTGTATTGAGAGATGGTGTAGCCGCCCAAAGTTTCTGTCATGGAAGCCAGCTGCTGATAGACCCAGCTTTCTATGAGTTTGCCGTTGCGCTTTTCGTCCAGATAGACTTCCTCTTCGTTCCAGCCTAAAATATTGGCTATTAGGCCGGAATCGGAAGCGAACCATTTTTCTCTTTTGCCGAGACGATCGTAGTCGCTTTTAGCCCAAGCGGGAACTGGATCAAAAAGATACAGCGCTTTCAGGGCTTCCATATAATTTTGAACCGTGCTTTTGGCGACGGAAACCTTGGCCGCAAGTTCGTCTATGGAAAAGAACTGAGCGCTGTGTATCAGAAGCCAAAGGGCTATCGCCTGAAGTTTCTCAAGTTTTCTTATTTCCGTAACGTCCTTGATATCTTTTTCCAACAGATCGTCCAAATAAGTCTTGAACCAGTCGCCGCGGTCGGAAGGGGAATAATTAAGCGTTTCGGGGTATCCGCCGCGAAAAGCCAGGTGGATCACTTCGCGTTTGGTAAGTTCCGGGTAGTTTGAGGCTAGCTTTCCCGCGAAAGCTTTTTCTAAGAAATCCGGAGCGCCGCCGTTTATCTCGGCAAAAGCCAGCGAACGTAATCTTACCCTTCCGAGCCGGCCCGCCAGGGAGTCTTTGACTTTTTTGGCAAAGCGGAGATTTGAGCTTCCGGTAAGAAGGTACTGACCGGGAGAATTATCTTTGTCAACGGTCATTTTTATCGCTTCCAAAAGTTCCGGAACTTTCTGAATCTCGTCAATGATAATGGTTTCTTCTTTGCTGTGCTTCACAAAGCCCATCGGATCGTCTTTGGCGGCGTTCCGTATCATGGGGTCGTCGAAACTATAGCGTCTCGCATAGGGGAGTGCGAGGAGATTCGCCAGTGTTGATTTCCCGACCTGTCTGGCTCCCGTAAGATTAACAGCACGCCTGACCTTCATCATTGAGAGTATATTTTTTTCCTGCCATCTTAAGATCGTCATAAATTCTACTCCTCAAATTGTCGGAATCATGCTATCACAAATTGTGAAAAAAGTAAAGTAGCAAGCCATAAAAAAGTAAAGTAGTATTATATAAAAAAGTAAAGTAGAAGCATGTAAAAAAGCAAATTAATACCATATAACATTTTTATATTAAGATAGTTATATCGTTAACATAAAAATGCCAGGCTAGACCTTGAAGACCTTGATTCGCAGCGTAATCTTATCTGCATAAAATCGTTTGTTTTTTATGCAGGAAAGACAAATTATGAATATTAGTATAAATGCTAATTTTGCGTTAAGATATAAGTTGC
>JAFYIM010000524.1 GCA_017538635.1 bacterium | reverse complement strand
TGCGAGCTCAAGGAGAAGGCTACGCCGGATGAGATCCGTGAACTTCTCTCCACGGCTCCCGGCGTCAAGGTCATCGACGACGTTGCAGGGAATCACTTCCCGATGCCCATCGAATCCACGGAAGAGTACGATGTGCGCGTCGGCCGTATTCGCACGGACTATCTCTTCGACAACGGAATAGCGATGCTTATTTCGGGCGACCAGCTATTAAAGGGCGCGGCTTTCAATGCCGTTCAGATCGCGGAATTGCTTTTGAATCTTTAACCAACATAAAAGGAAAAAATTATGCAGGAAACCAACACCTTCACAACGGCTGGCGCTCAGCTGAGAGCCCTCGTTGACATCCCCGGCGCCCCCGGCTGGGTCGACATGATCGTTCTGATCTTGGGTTTGATCTTCGCGACGATCATCATCAACCTGATCATCACTTTGATCGGCAACATCATTTCCAGCTTCAAGCCGCACAAACGCACGGTCATTAGTTTGGTCGTGGTTGTCTTCCACGTTTTGATGTGGCTGATCTTCATCACGGTCTGCATGACTGTCATCGGCGTCGATTTCGTTCCGCTGCTGGCCTGCCTGGGCGTCGGCGGCATCTCCATCGGCATTGCTCTGAAGGATTCCATCGCCAGCTTGATGGCCGGCATCACGCTTATTGTCGGTGAAGTCTTCGTTATAGGCGACGTCATCAACGTGGCCGGTGTGGAAGGCGAAGTGGAGGAGATCACGATCCGCTATACGAAACTCTTGGCTGGCGGCGAAAGGATCTACGTCCCGAATCTGAGTATAGTGAATTCGATAGTGGTCCTGAAGAAGTCCGTGAGACTTCCGCAGACGCAGGCGTAACTTTTTAGTTGGGCATGGCCGAGATAATTCGCAACAGCTTCAGTTGGTCTTTCAGTCAGGCCAAGGATTTCTCGGCCTGCCCGCGCCGGTATTACTGGCAAAGGTACGGTTCCTGGGGCGGATGGGAGGACATGGCTCCCAAGGGCGTCAAGACAGCCTACCGCCTCAAGCAGATGAAGAACCGTTTCGCGCTTTCCGGCATCGCGGTGGATCTCGCCGTGAAAGCAGCTTTGCAGTCTGTTTCCCTAGGGAAAGAGACGACTTTGGAGGAGGCGCTTGATCTGGCTGTCACCTATCTTAGGAAAGCCTGGATCGAGCATATGGAAGGGCGCTGGCAAATGAATCCCAAGCGCTACACCTGCATAAAGGAGATCTACTACGGGGAGTTTTCCCCGGAAGACGCGGAAGCCAGGTTAAGCTGGGCCGCGGGCATAAAGGAGAAAGTCGGGCTCTGCTTAGAAAACTTTTACGGAATGGTATTGCCGAAGATCAGGCAGTATCTTGCAAAGGGGAGCTTGGTCGCTTTTTCCGAAACAGATTTTTTTGAGAAGGAAAGTTTCACTCTGGGCGGGATAAAGATCTACGCTGCGCCGGATACGGTCATCCAGTTTGACGACAAGCTCGTCATCCTTGACTGGAAGACCGGGCGGCCAAGGCAATTCTACGCGCACCAAATGGAAACTTACGGCTTGTGGGCGCAATGCCGCCACGAAGTGCCCTCCGATGAGATCGAACTTGAACTCGTCTATCTGCCGGACGGATCGGTGCAGAAGGTCGAGTATAACGAGGAAGTGGCAAGGCAGACCTTCGGCTACATAAGGGAGACCGTGGACGACATCAGCGACAAGCTTAGGGACAGGGACATCGCAAAGAATGAACCGCTGAACATTGAATGCTTCGGCAGGACGGACAAACTGGAAGTGTGCGCGCACTGCAACTTCATGGAATTGTGCGACAGGCGCTTTGCGCTTCAAGCCGGAAAGGAATAAATGGAAAAAACTCCGAAAAAGAAAAGGCGCAGCTTTATGAGCAGGCATCCCAAGATCCGCTCGGTCGCTTACGGGATGTATGCGCTTTTGTTCGCGCTTATTGGGATACTTATGTTCCCCCTGGGGTTTATTCCTAGAAAATGGACTTACAAAATTGGGCGCTTTGTCGGGCTCAACATTACGTATTACCTGATCAAGCGCAAATGCTTCCTGAATCTCTTCTACGCTTATGGCGAGAGGATGAATGAAAAGCGCGCTACGTATTTGACGAAGAAGATAGCGGTCAACCTTACCTACAGTTTCCTCGACTGCTTTTATCTCTGGATGTTCAAGTGGCGTTACAGAAAGTACGACCCGGTGGAGGAGTGGAGCGACTGGTCAATCGTAAGCAAATCGATGGAGGCCGGGCACGGAGTGGTGGTCGCCACGGCGCACTATCACTGCTTCGAAGTGATGCCGGTGCATTTCTGCTATACGCGCCATGGCTTCGACGGGGGAGTTATAGCCCGTACGTTCCCGTCGCCTCTGGCGGTCAAGCTTTACACCTGGCTAAGGAAGCGCTACAACATTCTCTCTTTCTACAACGATGCGAAAAGCATCATCAGAACTTTGAAGAGCGGTCGAGTGGTGGGAGTGCTGCCTGATCTTTACGCCAAGAGAAAATACAAAGTGCCGACGACTTTCTACGGGAAGCCGACAACCACTTTCGACATTCACTTCAGGGTCGCGGCTCTCTGCGACTGCCCGGTAGTGCCGGCCTTCCTTATGCGCAGGAAAAGCTGCCCCTGGAAATACGGACTGTTGTTTTACGATCCCATTTATCTTCCCAAGAAGCCCAGCGAGGAGGAAGTCGATGCTAAAGTGCAGCAGCTATCCTCGGTCTTCGAATATCATATGCGGCGCTTCCCAACCGGGTGGATCTGGTTCCATAACAAATGGCGGATATTTTAACTAAGGATCATTATTTATGTCTAAAGACGGAAGGATCGCGATCTGCGTAATGGCAGGCGGAATAGGGGAGAGGTTCTGGCCTCT
>JAFYIM010000064.1 GCA_017538635.1 bacterium | reverse complement strand
CCGGTAGAGTTAGCAATGCCGTAGATGATCTGGTGGATGGCGTTGCCGTCCGCTTCAGGGTTCTTCTCCAGTTCGTCCGCGATAAGGGAGAGGGCCTTCTTCTCTTCGTCAGAGATGAGAGGAACGATCTCGGCGGGCGTTTCATCGAGAAGCTGGAAGATGAATTCCGGAGTGGCGTAGCGCTTCAGCCATTCGTCGGCGTAGTGGCAGCGTTCCAATAGCGCCGCCTCGTCGCTGTATTTGAAGCCGGTCCTTGTCAGGATCTTCTTGACCTTCTCGAAGTCGCCGCCGGCCACCTGCCAGACGTTCACCAGATGGTTGAAGGGGATGTGCAGTGGAACGAAGCCGCCGGCCTGCGAAAGCTCGACGCTTCTGGCGTCACGCTGCTTCTTGCTTTCGTCGTCCACTTCGTCGACCAGGTTAAGGAGCTGCGTGACGAGGTCGAGCGCCAAACTCGCTTTGGGAGCGGGGCGCGTGATGAAGTAGCGCAGAACGTCGGGGGGCACGACTTCCAGGACTTCGTCCACGGAAACGACGTTGCCTTTGCTGGAACTCATGTCGCCCAGGCCTTTCAGACGGATCCACTCGTAGATGATGGGGAAGGGCTCAACGCCGCCGTAAATTTTCCTTACGATCTCTTTGCCGGTGTCGTAGCTGCCGCCTTTGCCGCCGTGGTCTTTGCCGAAAGGCTCGACGTCGACGCCCAGAGCCGCCCAGCGGGCCGGCCAGTCGGCGCGCCAGGTAAGCTTGCCGTTGCCAACGACGGGCACGGTGCGTTCCTTGTCGCAGTGCGAGCAGTAGTAGGTGATCTCCTCGGTCTCGGGATGCCACGCCACAAGTTTCGTGGTCTTCATGTTGCCGCAGAGGCGGCAGTGGGGATTGAAGGGGCTCCAGTCTTCGCCGATCTCTTTGCCGGTGACTCTCGTCAGGATCTCGGCGATCTCGTCCCTGGCGTTCAGGGCCTGGATTATCTGTTTTTTGAGGACGCCGTCGCGGTAGAGCTCGCTGGCCCTTACGACGTGTGCGTCGATCTTCAGTTTCTTAAGCGATTTGACGAAGGGCTGCAGGAAGTATTCCGCGTAAGTAAGATCGCTGCCGTCAGGGGCCGGGATCTCGGAGAGGGGACAGCCGACGTATTTCTCATAGACCGCGGGGTCCAGGAAGGGATAGACTTTCCTTAAGGCGTCGTAGTCGTCCGCCACAAAGATAAGTTTCGCTTCATGGCCGCGTTCCTTTAGGATGCGGTACATGATGTCGGCGGTCAAAACTTCCCTTAAGTTGCCGACGTGGATGCGTCCGGAGGGAGAGATGCCGCTGGCGATGAGGAAGGGCCCGTTGCCTCGCTGCTGGAGCAGGAGATCGACGGCTTTGTCGCCCCAATGGGCGCTAGTGGTTTTGCTTTGTTCTGCCATAGTATTCTTTCTGTATCTTTTAAGCTTGATTTCGGTAATTCTACCAAAAGGGCGGATTGCGTTCAACATTGGATGAACCAAACCATTTCATCATTTTTCTATAAATGGTAGAATAAAATATATGAAACTAGTTGCTTACCCCAATACGCCGCAGAAGCAGGTCTTCGCGGTGACCGGCCCCAGCGCCACTTTCGGTTCCTCCCCGGACAATCCCATTTTTCTGGAAGGACCAAACGTCAGCGATTATCAAGCCTCGCTTACTTACCAGGACGGCGTCTGGCTGCTTGAGAGTTTAGACGAGAAGCAGATCAAATGCGGAGGAGAATCATCCTCGAGTCTTAAGCTTAAAGTCGGCTTGAAGTTCTCTCTGGCCGACGTGGACTTCCTTGTCCTCGACGTCATTATGACGGAAGCGAAAGCCGCAAATGAACCGGAGCAGCCCCAGCAGATGCAGCCTCCCGCCGGAGGAGCTCTGGCGGTCATGCCGAACGGCATGCAGCAGCAAGGATATCAGGTCGCTGTCGGCGGCCAACAGTGGGGGATGGCAGCGCCCGGAACTTTCGTAGATCCTTACGCCGGCTTCGTTGTTCAGGCCTCCGACACGCTAGCCAAACTGGG
>JAFYIM010000523.1 GCA_017538635.1 bacterium | reverse complement strand
TACGTCAATCTGTCAGCCGTAATGTTGGCTTCAATCATTTATGAAATAGATTACATTTGCTGTCAAAATCCATAGAAAAATCTAAAAATCTTGTTTTCGTGGGATAGTTTTCATACCATTTGGTAAGTTTGGTTAACATTCCAATTAAATTTGCGATATGGAAAATGAGATTATAATTTATCAACCGGATGAAACGATAAAGCTGGACGTTCGATTTGAAAACGAAACAGTTTGGCTTAATCGTCATCAAATGGCAGAATTGTTTGGCCGCGATATTAAAACAATTGGCAAACATATTGCTAACGCTATGTCAGAAGAGTTATCGAGAGATGACTCAGTTGTCGCAAAATTTGCGACAACTGCAAACGATGGAAAAACGTACATGGTGGAATATTATAATCTGGATGTAATTTTGTCTGTTGGTTATAGGGTAAAATCACCAAACGGAATACTGTTTAGACATTGGGCCAACACAATTTTAAAGAATTATTTAATGCATGGATATGCGTTTAATTCAAGATTAAATTATGTTGAAGAAAAAATTGAGCATAAAATAATAAAACAGAATAAAAAGATAGAAATATTGGAAGAAAAGGTGGATTTCTTTATTAAGACTTCACTGCCTCCTAGGCAGGGAGTTTTTTATGACGGGCAGGTTTTCGATGCCGATGTGTTTTTGACTAAGTTTATTTTGTCTGCCAAGAGATCTATTCTTTTATTCGATAATTATGTGGACATTACTTCCTTGGAAATGTTAGCAAAGAAAGGAAAGGGGGTAAGTCTAAGAATAGTAACATCCAAACGAGGCAACGAACTGGCAGAAAGCGACATTGATAAGTTCAATGAACAATATGGCGATTTGGTCGTATCCTTTAGTTCAAAATTTCACGATCGCTTTCTTATCATCGACGACAAGGAACTATTCCTTATTGGCGCTTCAATAAAGGACCTAGGGAAAAAGTGCTTCGCATTCACAAAACTTGATCCCGGAGAAATTGCCGGATTGAAAGGAAGAATTTAGCGTCAGCGGTTGTTGAAGCGCTCGCGCATGATCTTCGCCAGGCCGCCCTGGGCGGTCTCGCGGTATTTGGCCTGCATGTCGATTCCGGTGGCGTACATTACGTCGATGACGTCGTCGAATCTGACTAAGTGCATGCCGTCGGTGGCGAGGCTGTAGGAAGCGGCGGAAAGAGCTCTAACGGCGCCCAGGGCGTTCCTTTCGATGCAGGGGACCTGGACAAGGCCGAAGACCGGGTCGCAGGTGAGGCCCAGGGTGTGTTCCATGCCTATTTCGGCGGCATATTCTATCTGGCTCATGGAGCCGCCCCAGAGCTGCGCGGTGGCGGCGGCGGCCATGGAGATGGCGGTGCCGACTTCGCCCTGGCAGCCGACCTGGGAGCCGCTGATGGAGGCTCTGGCGACGACGGAGCAGCCGAAGAGTCCGGCGGTCATGATCGCCCTGAGGATGTTTTCCTCAGGAATGTTGTAATGGCGGTGAAAGTAATAGAGAACGCCGGGAAGGATGCCGCAGGAACCGCAGGTGGGAGCGGTGATTATGTTGGCGCCGGAAGCGTTCTGTTCGCTGGCGGCCTGGGCGTAGGCGGAGACAAGGTTCATGTCCCTTACGATGCCTATCCTGTCGTCGGCTTTGTTTTTTAGTTTTTGGGCTCTTCTGGCCAGCTTAAGGTCGCCGGGAAGGGGATCGTCTCTTTTGAGGCCCTCTTCGACGCAGCCTTTCATGGTCTGCCAGACGTCGTTTAAAAACGCCTCCAGGCCGCTGGCGTCGTTCTCAAAGTGGGCGACGTACTCGTAGTATGTGAGGTTGTATTTGCGGCAGAATTCCGTCACTTCCGTGATGGAGTCGTGAGGGTAGCCGCTTTTTATGACGCTCGGAAGGAAGTTCTCGCCTTCGTCTTCCAGATCGCCGCCGCCCACGCTGTAGAAAGTTTTCGGGGGAACGAGCTCTTTCCCGTTTTTGTCGTAGGCGTGGAAGATGAGGGCGTTGGGATGGTGGGGGAGGAAGGTCTCGCCGCGCCATTTGATCTCGGTATTGGGAAAATCAAGGCCTTCCAGGACAGCGCGGTCGGTGAGGTGGCCCTTACCAGTAAGGGCAAGGCTTCCCAAGAGTTCGACAACGATCTTAACGGTGTTTTCTGGAAGGGCCTCTTTAAAAAGAGCGGCGGCCCTTTTCGGTCCCATGCTGTGGGAACTGGAAGGGCCGCAGCCTTTTTTGTAAAGAACGCGGATGGAATTCATAAAACGCCTACTGGCGCGCTTTTTCCGTAGCTTTGGTTATGTTGCCCTGGAGTTCGGCAAGGATCTTTTTGACTTCCTCTTCGGTGCTCTTAAGATAGAGCTCTCTTTCCAGAGCGGATTTCTGCTCAGCGATCCTGTCGCCAATCTTGTCGGTGTCGAAGGCGGCATCAGCGTCGATGAACTCGGTGACGACAGCGACGTAAACGTTGTTGACGCCGTTGAGGAGGCGCGGAGTTTCCGCAGGATAACGGAAGAGCGTCCTGTACTCGGGGGCCGGGATGTCCCTGGTTATGCTCTGCAGCGGGGTAATCGGCTGGGGAACTTTGTTGACTTTGCGGTTGTCGTTGGTGGCGATGCCTTCGAAGTTCTTGGGATCAGCTTTGACTTTCGCAAGGAAGGCCTCGGCGTCGTTCTTCGTCAGTTCGTAGGCCTTGGCGGTCACGCAAGCTTCACGGACTTCTTTTTCAGCTTCCTCGAAGGTCGGTTCAAAAGCTTCGCTGCGGGCAACGACCAGATAGACCTGGTAGAGACTGTCGGAAGCCTCGTAAACGTCGAGGGTGCCGACGGGCTCTTCTTCGACGAGCTTGGCGATCTGCGCACCGTTGGGGCGAATCATCGGGGGAACTTCGCCGACGGGGTGAGTGTAGGAATCCTGGACCTGGACCCCAGCCTCTTTCGCAGCTTCCTTGAAGTTGTTAACGAGTTCCTCGGTGGAGAGCTCCTCTTGGGTGGTGACTTTGTCGCGGAAGGCGTAGGCTCTTTCCTGGACTTCCTCGTTGGCCCTTTCAAGCAGGAAAGCGGAGATGACCTGGCTCTTGGCTTCGTCAAATTCCATGTCAACTGTTTCGCCAAACTCGTTGGTTTTGGTGAAGTCGCCCTGATAGAGGTCGAAGTAATCCTTGATGTCGTTCTCGGTGTACTGGACTTTGTTGGTCTCGGCATTGAAATTGGCGCAGAGGAAACGGTACTTGTCCGGCTGGGCGAAAGCGCTGGGATCCTTGTCGTAAAGCGCCTGAACGTCGTTGCTGGTCACGAGCTTGCCAGCTTCTTCGAGCTTCGCAAGATAAACGAAGGTGACGTAGCTGATGTCGGCTTTGACGTTGGAACTGACGTAGTCGAGGTCTTTCTCGTTCTTCGGTTCGAAGAAGGACATTTGGGAGTCGCCGGCGGAGAGAGAAATGGCCAGGATCTGGCGGACGTCTTCCTCAAATTCGCGCGTATTGGTGACGCCGAAGGTCGAAGCAACGTAACGCTCGTAAGCTTCGGGGGAAGTGGACGGGGGAACGAAATTCCTAAGCGTATTCTGCAGCATGGAATTGTCAACGGTCACGCCGGCTTTCTCAGCCTTGCGGTAGTTGACGATGTGGCTGACAGCCTGCGTAGTGAGCATGCCGTCGTTCATTTCGCTGAGAGGGTATCCGTACATGACGAGGTGGACTCTGGCGGCGCCTTTGGCGCGCTGAAGATCCTCGAAGGTGATCTTCTGGCCG
>JAFYIM010000522.1 GCA_017538635.1 bacterium | reverse complement strand
GCCAGATGATCGTGAAATGCAAGAAGCCCTCAGGGGATGAGTTTTAAAGGCAGCGGAACCAAATCATTCGCGATGACTGAGTAGGAGAAAAAGAAAAGGCAAAAAGACAGCGATACGGGCGTCACTTCCGTGGCGGCCGTCACGATGTAAGGCAAAAAGCTCACCGCCAGAACCGCAAAGAACGTGAAGAAGCGGTCCTTGAAGCGGCGGCTCAGAGCGTCCCAGAGGAACACCATTCCCAAGGAGACGAACAGTGCTGAAAGCAGTGCCAAATTCGCTCCCGGTTCATAAAGGAATTTTAGATGCGAAAAGGCGCGCAGCAATAACGTGTACAAAGGGAAGAGCGGCGTATGGGGAGAGCCGCCCTCTATGGCGAGGCGGACGAACTTCGCGCTATCCGCGTCCGCCAACGCTCCGCCCGGACCGTACTGAAGACGGCACACGAACTGGACGAGGACAAGAAGGAAAAGCGCTGCGCCCGCAGAAAGCGGGCGCAGGACATCCAAACGGTCTGTTAGCTTAGTAGACAAACTCGGTCGTAACTTCGATACTGGGATTAAGACTGTTCTTCACAGGGCAGGCTTTGGCAGCGCCTTCCAGTCTTTTCTTCATGGAATCTTCCAAAGCGATCTTGGGGAAAGTCACTTTCACTTTGAAAGTCTTAACGGAAGCGGGAGACTGCTGCATCTCCTTATCGACTTCCACCGAAAGACCGGTCATGTCGATCTTCTGCTGAGCGGCCACGAAGCCTATCATGCTGGCGGTGCAGGTCGCAAGAGCGGCGGAGAGGACGTCCGTCGGGGAAAAGACGCCGGGAGTCCCTTTGGCGTCGGTAGCGATGGAGGTTTCGGAACCGGCCAGTTTGGCGGTGCATTTCAGGTCGCCCTGATAAGTTGCTGTTGCTGAGAGAGCCATTTTTGCTCCTTAAAGTTATGAGTTACGGCGTTTCGCAAAAAGCGCAGCCAAAATTAAGAGTGCGACGAGAGAGGGTTCCGGAGTCAGGACGAAGTCCTTGTAGCAGGAGCCTTCCGGCGTGAAGGAATAGTTCTGATTGTCGTAGTTTACCGGCCTGACGCGCAGGCTGGTCCTCTGCTGCGGTCCGAGATGGATAGTGTAGAACGGCAGGCCGCTCATATTGTAACGCTGCACTATGTTCTGGGTCTTTTCGGAAACGACCTGGATCTGAGCGTTGGTCACGATCTCGTTGCCCGTACCGTAGAGGAAGCCCATGATGTAGGGAGAATAACCGTCGAGATAGACGGGATAAGTGGGAGTGCCGGTCGAGACCACGATGTTGGTGACATACTGCTTCCGACCTTCGCCCCTCACGGTCAGGATATGCTCGCCGTACTGCAGCGTCAAAGCCGTGGTGCGGCCCTGTTCAGTAACGGAAGCAAATGTGTTCGCGACTCTTGCCTCAGCTCCCACCACCGGGAAGAAGGACGAAGAGTCGGAGACCTTGGCGTAAACGAAGCCCTTGGATTCGTTGGCCTCGCAGGGGATGACCACGCTCTTCGAGCCGTCCGTCAGATCGACTTCCAGCGCCCTTCCCTCGTAGCCGTCCTTGTAAACGGAAAGATAAACTTTCCCGGCCGGCACGGCGTCGAAGACAAATATTCCGTCCGTAGTGTTGGAGACCGCGAAGGCGAAATCCTCGCCCACCGCCCTTACAAGAGCGTCTCCCAAAAAGCCGTTGCCGAAGAAAGTGTTGGTCGTCAAAACGCCGCCTATTGCGAAGGTGGTGTTCTGCGCCGAATCATCTTTTGTAACGTTAAGCTTCAGGATCTGGGGCGCGGAAACAGCCGTGTCGTTCGCGGCGTAGGCCGCGAAATAGTACGTGCCGGCGTACTGCGGGCGGCAGGTCACTTCCGTGCCTTCGCTGCCTGAGAGTGCGACAGGACCGCCGAAACCGGGCAGTTTGCGCCAGATCACTTTTTTGCCGAGGAAGAAATCGGCCTTCATCACGACTTCCTTGCCGGCAGCCACGGTGTATTCCTTCTGGGAATCCGCGAAAGAGGCCTTGACCTCAAGCGTGTTGGCGGGGTCGAACAATATGGCCGTGCCGTTTATGTTGCCGGCGGAATCCCTGACCTGGCACTGCACGTAATACGTCCTGTCTCCCGGGAAAGTGTGCGAAACGCTGTCCACATCCTGCCAGACAGTCCAGCCGGAATCGTTGTCCCAGTTGAACCTTACCTGAGCTTCGTCGCCCACCGGCTGGACGACATAGGGCGTATAGACGACCGTCCCGTTTCCGCGGTTTTCGGCCTCCAGATAAACGGCGGGATAAGTGTCCCTGACAAATAGGTTCGTCTCGGCGGAGGAAAGCACCACGCCGTTGGCTTTCTCAACGTTGAGCGTCAGCGTGTATTCGCCGGGCGTAACGTCGGCGAGGAATTCTCCCATAAAGCTGTCGGAAGGGCCAGAGATCTCAAGTCCGTCAAGCAGCCAGCGGTATTTGTAACCGCCCATCGTGCCGCTGCCGTCAAGATAGACCGGGAAGCCCTGTTCCGCCGCGTAAGGACCATTGATGTTGACGTGAGGTGTTTCGACCTTCGGAACTTTCACCAAAACGTTGTTGGTGACGGAATCCACGATGACGGAGATGTTGTAATTCTTCTCCAATCCTCCGGTCTTCAGAGGATTGACTTCCACAATTACAGGCACGCAGCCGTCCGCTCCCGGATTAATCGTTCCGGAGTTTGGGGAGATCGTCAGCGATTCGAAAATGTTGACCGTACTGAAATCGCAGCTGACCGAACCGGGGTTCGTGAGGAGCAGCACGGCGCTGCGCCCGTTCTCAAGCGTTACGGTGTCCGGAACATGCGGCCTGGCCTCCGCACCGTCTATGACGTGTTCGATAACGGTTTCTGTCACGGCGCCGTAGTTGTCCCTGACCTGGCAGGCAACGTTGAAGGTACCGGCCGAAGTGAAGGTGTGGCTTGCGAAGTAAAAGTTCGTCCAGTCGGAATATCCCGTGCCGTCGCCGAAATTCCAGCGGATATCAAGGGCGTCGTGGATACCTGGGTCCGTAGGAGCGGCGCTGAAGATCTGCGGCAGGTTGACCATCCTGGTCTCCGCTTCGCTCCAGATGGCGACGTGCGGATAGGCGTTGGTGACGTGCAGAACAGTGTAGTTGGTGCAGATGACCGTCCTGAACGCCCTGTCCGTCACCCTCATCTCGACGTTGTAATCACCGGGCCAATAGATCTGGTCGTCCTTGTAGTCGTAGTAGTAGAAGTTGGTACTAAAAAGCGTCATGTCGTGTCCGACGATCCATCTGACGGTCGGCATGTAGCCCTTAGAGCCTTCAGCAGAAAGATGCGCCGGCTGACCCTGGCCGATCGTGTATTCGCCGTTGCATTCCGCACTGACGTCGGGAATGCCTCTCACCGCTTTGCGGGGCTCGGGAGTCGGGAAATCGCCGGTCAGCCAGTAATAGTAAGTCTGGCCGGGAGTAGCAGCGGAATCGTCATAAGCCTGGAAGGTGCTGTCCCCTTCCCTCAGCTTTTCAGCAGTGGCAAGATCTTCCGCCGTGTTGCGCCACAAAGTGACGTTGCCTTTTGTGGTGTTGCGCCAGCGCAATCTTATCTTGTCGTCGCCGTTCATGCTGACAAAGCCGTAAGGCACGGCCCTGTTTTTGACGGAATCGAAGGTGTAGCCCAGGCAGAATTCGTCGAAGGTCGCCTTGAAGCCAGACGGCGCGTAAATATAAATACTGGAGAAGTTGGAGCCCCAGTAAGAGTAGCCGTATTTGTGGAAGACCGCGTCGCTCTCAATTGGTTCGCTGGTCATATCCGGATTCACCCACATATAGACGTCCGTGTAAGCGTATCCCGTGTCGTTGGTCGTTATCGTGCAGCGGGCCAAATAGTGCGCCGGCGTTCCAAATTGGTGCTTGTAGCCGGTGCCGAAATCGAACACGTTGACCTCACCGTCCCTGTAGAATGAGAAGCATTCATAGGAACCGCCGAACCTGAAACCGCCGTAGCCGTAACTTTCGGACGATTCGTCCATATCGGCCCAGACTGAGAGCCAGATGTCATGTCCAGCGAGCGTGGTAAGAGAGGCGGGAGAATATTTCATCCAGTTGATGAAGCGCCTGGTGGTGGCCGTCTCATTTCCTTCGTTGCAGATCCTTAAGCTTCCGCCTTCGTGCATAGCGGAGTCGTCGCCCAGGTCCCTGTCCTGGATGTAGAAGATGTTGGAAAGGCAGGAGTACCAGGGGGAGGCGAAACCGCAGCCGCCTTCCTTGAACATCAGACCGCTGCCGATTGGATAATTGAAGCTCTCATGCAAAAGCATGTCACCGGCCGCGTGGTAAGGCACAGAACGGTAGCGCGCGGCGTAGCGGCGCGTCTTCTCCCAGGTCAGGGCCACCTGGCATTTCAGATTAGTGGAGATGGGAACGCCGTCGTAGTAAATATTTGTGGAGCTGTAATAGTTGAAAATGCCGTTGGATCTGGCCATGATGGAACCGTACTCCATGGGCGCCCCGGGAGGCGTGTTGTGGCAGCCGTGGCTGTGGCCGAAGAGGCCGCCGCCGCTGGTTCCGGTCTCGTCATAGTGCTGGCCGCCCATGTTGTGGCCGTCCTCGTGGATCCAGCCGGTGGTGTTGACGAAGTTCACGTCCATGCAGTTGTTGGCGGAACTTTCGCTGCCACTGACGCCGCCTGACACGTAGGCAAGGCCGGTGTAGGTCGGCATCAAAACGGCGATGGAGCACATGTCGGCGCCGTAGCGGGCTCTCAGCTGCTCGATCTGTTCAAGGCCGTTCCTGGAGTTGCACAGGCTGCTTAAGGCCAAACTGGAATTGCAGATCTCGCCGACAGGATTGGGATAATCGACGAGCTGGGAATGCACGAGGTTGAAGCAGGATCTCACGTGGCTGTTGCTAAGCACCAGCGTTCCCAGAACGATGCCCTGGGCCAGGACGTTGTTGATGCCTCCCCTGGACTTCGCCTCTTCCATAGCTTCCTTGGTATAGACGATCATGTAGTTCTGCGTCACATACTCGTCGCACTGCCAGTCGTTGGTGTAGTATTGTTCGGCCTCGACCTTGCTCATTATCTGCTGCACGCCGTCGCGGGCGATAATGTCGTCGATGGGGCCGTCGCAGCCGCCGCAGGTGAAGTTTTTGGTGTTCGGTTCCAGAGCCGTAAGCTTCTTGGTCTTGTCGTTGTAAAGTATGGCGTATTCATGGTTCAGGTAAGTGTAGTCCACCTGTCCCAGCATCTGATCCTGGTCGGAAGTGAAACGCCAGATCTCGTTGTAGCCGTTGTTGCGGGGCTGGAAATATCCCGCCCTGACTTCCACCAAGTTGATGTCGCGGTAGGCCACAGTGCATTTACCAGTGAAAACGCCGTCCGGGGAATTGAAGAATATTGTGTCCCCCACTTCCAGCGCTTCGATCTGCTGCGGCAGATCGGAATCCTGAAGCTTGGTAATGTCCCTTTCATAGCCGCCAGTTATGGTGGGCGGCTCCTGACAAGTCAGGTCAACGGTCAGAATGTCCTTCGGCGGAGTCGCGAAAGATATTGCGGCGAAAACCGCCAGCAGGGAGCTGAACCAGAGTGCTTTTTTCATTTTTCTATCCTTTGATTGTTTATTATCTATTGTCTATTTTATCATTCTTAAGTTTTTCGGCTATCATTTCCCTGACTTCCAAACTCTCTTTGCCGACCGGCATGAGGATCCAGGCGTGCATGACGCTTTTGCCGATGAAGAGCGTGGCGTCTATCCCCTTGCGCTTCGCCAGTTCGTAAAAACGCGTGGCATGCGAGGAGAAGACCTCCTTGCTTCCGGTGAAGATGTCCATGGGCGGGAAGCCTTCAAGATCCCCGTGATAAGGGTCGCACTCGTTGTGTGTGGCAGCCTCGCCGGGACGCAGGAAAACGTTGAGATTGTCGATGAGCTGCAAAGGTATCAGGATATCGTCGGGCGCCAGGGTCGCCATTTCCTCCCTGCAGTTCTCCTCGCTGATATCAATGTGCGCCGGAGAAAAGAGGAAGAGGCGTTTGGGCAGCGGCAATTTGTTGTCCCTGGCCCTGAAGCAGACGGTCAGACATAGGGCGCAGCCCGCAGACTCTCCGAAGAAGGCAATGTCCTCCGGCTTGTAAACTTTCAGCATCTCCTTGTAAGCTTCGAAGCAGGTCGTGGTGGAACGGTACATGTCCGTATCCGGCAGCAAGGGATAATCCGGGAACCAAATATCCCTCTCCCCTTTCTGAAGAAAATAAAGAGCCAGATTCCAATGCTGCAGCATAGGCGGCAATATCATGCCGCCGCCGTGACAGTAAAGCAGCGCCTTGCCGTTTCCCTTCTTCTGCCTTATGATCTCACAGTGCCTTCCGTCGGGGAGCGGCAGAGATTCCACGTCCTTTATGACTCTCAGCCACTTGGGAGCGTAGGTCTCCTTCCAGCTGGTCTTCTTGTCCAGCTTGCTCTTCAATTTATCCGCCGGTTTGGCGAAAAGTTTCTTGGGTCCGAAAGTCTTGGCCGCGAGCGCCTGGGTGCGGTAGAGCCAGCTGGGCTTCATCGTGGCGTTGAAATTGGTGATCTCGGCGAAATGCGCGGCCACCGCCTGCTTGTATTCAGGCGAGAAATTAAAAGGATGCCGCGCTTTCATGACATCCATCGCCTCGTAAAAAGCGTTTGTGGAACCTTTCGACTTAAAGAAATTCTCCACCTCGCCGTAGGTGGCAAGGCCGTCAGTCCCGCCGCCTAAAAGTAGCGAGGCAGAAAAAAAGAAAAATATGAAAAGGTTTATCTTCGCCATTTCAGCGCAAGAAGAAGCGCTATAAGCGCTATGAGAGCCGGTTCCGGAGTCAAAACGACATCGTGCTCGACGATAGAATCGGAACTTATGCTGTAGTTCTCGTTGTCGTAACCGTCGAGGCGGTAGCGCAGCGTCACGGGGTGTCCGGGCGTAAGGCCGATGAAATAGAAAGGCTCGCCGTTCATACTGTGACGATCAACGATGTTCTTCGTAAGATCGGAAAGCACCTGGATGGTGCCGGCTTTCACGGTCTCGCCGCCGGTGCCGTAGAGGAAACCGTGGACGAAGGGCGAGTATCCTTCGCTTTCTACGTCATAGGTCTTGGCCCTGGCTTCCGGGGAAACGCTCTCAACGACAATGTCCCTGCCGGGAATCTCGACTGTCATGACATATTCGCCGTAGGGCAGCGTAAGAGCCGTAGAACGGCCCTTGTCGGTGGTGGTGCCTGTCTTTGACCCTGCGGTGACAAAAGCGCCCTTTATGGGCAATTTGGAACGGTTGTCGGCCAACTGGGCGTATATTATGCCGCTGCCGGTTAGATCTTCCGCTTCCAGAGTTACGACCTGAAACTCGTTGGAGATCACGGTATCGTAAACAAGTCCGGCATAGCGATCGCTGGAAAGGCAGAGCGAAACGGGCCCGTAGGGCAGGCCTTCCAAAATGAAGGTGCCGTCAAATTCGTTGGAAACTGATAGCGCGTAGTTTTTGCCCACGGCGCGGAGGATGCATTCGCCCGTGGTGTCGCAGCCGTAGATGGTGTTGGTCACGACTACGCCGGCAAGGGAACCGCAAAGGTCTAAGGCTTCCGTTTCCTTCGTTACGTTGAGGGTAAGAACAGCTGGCGCGCTGATGGCCTTGTCGTTCTGGGCGTAGCAGAGGAAGCAGTAGGTGCCCGGCTTTTCGGGCGTCACCGAGAAGGAGGCGGCGGAAGCGTCTTCTATGAGGCCGAGCTGAGGATTGGAGAAATTCTCGCGCCAAACGATGTCGCACTCCCCGACTTTTGTCGCGCTTACGTTCGCGCTGGCGCCCGAGGAGACCGAATATTCTTTTTCGCCGTTCTCAAAAGTTGCTTTGACGCTCAGAGGATCTTCCGGGCTGAAGCGGGTGGAGGTTGCGTTCTCCTTGCCGTAAGCCCTGATCTGGCACTGGACGAGGTAGGTGCGGTCGGCTTTGAAGGTATGAGTCACTTCGGCGGGTGATTGCCAGATCGTCCAGCCTACGCCCTCGTCCCAGTTGAAGCGGACTTCCGCCTCTCCCGGCGCATGAAGTATCGCTCTGGGAGAATAAGTGACGGTCGTCCCCTCCCTTCCAACTTCTTCCAGGAAGACCTCGGGATCGATCACGGCTGCGGTAACTGTGTTGGTGACGACCGCCGCAACTGTCTCGTTCGGCTTAAGAGCCTGGGTTACGAGTTCGTGTTCGCCTTCCTCCAGAGTAAGGGATCTCGCAAGCAAAAGGCTCTTTTCTTTGGCGCCGATCTCTTCGCCGTC
>JAFYIM010000063.1 GCA_017538635.1 bacterium | reverse complement strand
TGTCAGCGTTTTTTCCGCTTCGGGTTTGGGCGGGTCGATGAGTTCCAGCGAGCCGAGGTAATTTTTATTTATGGCGGCGTGGATGCCGCGGTCGTTGTCGGGCGCTGTGACGCCTTGTTCTTTCAAGAAAGCCAAGGTGCCGATTATGAGCTCAGCGTTGTCGGAATTTCTTGCGCCTTTGACGCCTTTGCCTGGCACGGCCTCGAAGTTAGAGCACGGTTCCGGTTTCAGGCCTCTTTTATTTGCTTCCGCAGTCACGGCCTTGGCGATCGGGTGTTCGGAATACTGCTCGAGGGAAGCGATGATAAGGAGCGTGTCGTCAGGGCAGCCCTCCTTGACGGCGGGAGTTCCGTTGGTCAGAGTTCCCGTCTTGTCGAAGAAGAGCGTTTGGCATTTGGAAAAGGCTTCCAGGGCCGAAGCGTCCCTGAAGAGGATTCCGCGGTTGGCCGCGTTTCCTAATCCGCAGGATAGGGCCGCGGGAGTGGCAAGTCCCAAGGCGCAGGGGCAGGCGACGACAAGGACGGTAAGCGCGTAGGGAAGCGCGGTGTTGAAGTCTTTTAGGAGCCACCAGACTGCAAGCGTAATTAGGGCCGCTATGATAACGCCCAGGGCGAAGTGCCCGGAGACGGAATCGGCGAGCAGAGCAACTTTCGGCCTGGTCGTTCTGGCCTCCTCGACGAGCCTTATCATGCCGGAGAGCGTAGTTTGGTCGCCGCTGCGCTCCAGAACCATCGTAAAAGCCCCCAGGAGGTTCATAGAGCCCCCTGTGACCGCGTCCCCGACTCCTTTATCGACCGGGAGGCTTTCGCCCGTTAAAAGCGATTCGTCGAAGGAACTTTTGCCTTCTATGATCCTGCCGTCGCCGGGGACTCTTTCGCCAGGTTTGACGAGCAAAACATCGTTTTCGCTCAGAAGCTCGGTGGGGATGTCTTTTTCCACACCGTCAACTAGCAGATGGGCGTGTTTGGGCAGAAGGTCGGTGAGTTCCTCCAGGGCCGAAGCGGCGCTCTTTTTGGCGCGGTCTTCGAGCTTGCGGCCGAGGCCGACGATGGCGAGCACCATGGCGCTGGCGCAAAAGTGGTAATGAGGATGCTCTATTACGCCGTTTGCGAAAAGTAATAGCTCCGCCAGGCTGTAAAGGAAAGCCGTGCCGGTGCTGAGGCCGACGAGAAGCTGCATGTCGGGATGAGCGTAGCGGACCGCCATGATGGCGCCTTTGAAAATGTCAAATCCCCAAACGACGGCAGGGAGCGCCAAAAGCATTTGGAAGAGACCGTCTGTTATGTGGTTTTCGGGATGAGGGAAGAGGTCCCACTCGATCAGGAAAAGAATAACGGCGCCGGCTACGGCGAAAAGGAAAAGCACGTTCTTAACGAGTAGGCTTTCCTTTTTCTTCAAAGGGTTGTCTGTGGTTGGGGGAAAGCCGGCTTCGGATGAAGCTTTTAAGATCGCTTCCTCATTGGCTTTTGTTTCGTCGTAATAGACGATGCAGCGTTTGCTGATAGGGTCGACGCCGCTTCTGATTACGCCCTCCAGTTTGTCGAGGCTGGCTTTGACTTTTGAGGAACAGCCCGCGCAGCGCATGCCGGGCGCGAAGAAGACGAAGCTTTTCATTTGGCTTCCTGCACTTTTTCTTCTTTCTCG
>JAFYIM010000521.1 GCA_017538635.1 bacterium | reverse complement strand
AGACAAGGTCGAAGGTCGTCTTAAAGGGCAGCCACATATAGCGTCTGGTGGCGTAAAGTATTGGCGAGGTCTTATGCAGTTTGTGGTCGCACTTGTACCAGTAGATGATAGTTTCCTTGATGTTCGCCTGGATGAAGCTGACGTCCATCCTGGCGGCGTTGAAACTGGTCTCGCCAAGCGTCAGCGGGAAATCCGTGGGTTCGTCGATGGTCCAGCCCTGGCTGGGGAAGCAGGCTTCCGGGGCATGGATGGAGTGGTGGTCCTTGTCGTTCTGGACGATCGCCAGCATCGTCGATTCCGGCGCGCGGTGCATCTGAATGACCTGAACGAGAGCGAAGCTGCGCAAGAGCTGCGTCTGCTGCATGACTCTGCCCCTGTCCTCCGCGGTCTTGGCTTCCTTGGCTTTCAGAACGAGGTTGGAGCGCCAGAAGGTGGCGCTCATGACGAGCTGGGTGGCGCTCAGCGCGTCAACGGGCGTTTTGGAACTTACTTCCTTTATGGATTCGTAACGCTCCTCGTCTTTCGCTGTGTTGGAGAAAAGTTTGTTTACGACTTTGTTGTAAGAGGCGTAGAGTTCCTTCGGCATGTAGTAGGCTCTGAAGTAGGCGGTGTCCTCCGGCAGTTCCTTCAGTTCCAGTTCCGAGACAGGAACGGGGACGCCAATCTTCTTTCCCGTCTGCAAAGGAATGTTGGTGATGATTGGCAGCATCCTTATGCTGATGCCGTCGCCGGTCACCATGTAGGGGATGGTGGCGTAAGCCAAGCCGGGAGTGTACTTGATGTTCTCCTTGACCTTGCCGGCCAGAAAGAGCGTTACCAAGGTCAATGCCAAAACGATGAGGGCGTGCTTCCAGATCTTGGCGTAATAGGGGCTTGCCATGTTCTCGTCGTAGTCTTCCCTTATCTCTTCTTCCTTGACTTCCGTTTCGCCTCTTTCCTTCGCTTCACGTTTAGCCTGCTTTTCGGCTTTGCGTTTTGCTGCCAGCTCCCGCTCGACGCCCGGCAGTTTCTCAAGGATGGTGCAGGCGACGAAGATCATGATGAAGCCTAAGGTATAGACGACGACGCCCGGGTATTCGTGGAAGGCGCCGAAGGCCACGTTGCGGCCCCAGCCTTCCGAGAGATGCAGGGTGTGCTCGAGATAAGTGAAGAACGATCCGCAGTAGGCGATCAACACTATGCGCAGCGAGTTGTTAAGGACGGCGATGGGCGCGATGAGGAGGACCATGACGGCCCGCTTCCACCAGGTCTTGAGGGAGAAGTAAGCCATGACAAGGCACAAAACGCTCGTCATGATCAGAGACTGCAAGCCGCTGCAGGGCGCCGCGACGTCGAACTGCACTTCCGGAACGTTGACGAGGGAGACGTTGGTGCCCTGGCGGATGACCTGGATGCCCCAAATGGAGCCGGTGAAATTGATGAAGCGGCAGGCCAGATCGGTGGAAAGGATCCTGAGATGCGTGGAAATTATGCTGCTGCCCAAGCCCCACTGGACGGAAAAGAGCATGATGAACAAGGGGAAGATGGCAAAGCTTGCCATTTTCCAGCCGCCCAGGTAAAGGAGCGTTGACCAGAAGCAGAAAAGGCAGAAGACCGTCTGCGCGGCGTTGAAGTCCGCTCTCTTAAGTCCCAGCGTGCAGGCGAAGCCGAAGACGAGGAAAGCAAGGCCGAAGTACGACACGGCCTTGCTGGCGGCCTTCATGCTTTTTCTGGCCGCGAAGAGCAGATACGCGCTGCCCAAAAATATGATGAGGCCGTTGGAATTGTAGCCGTGCTGGCTGTTCCAGCTCTGGTAAGTTCTCAGCAGGGGATAGCGGTAAAGGACAAAAAAGGCTACGGCCGCCAGGACTAGGGCGGCGATCGTGATCATCCTGTAACGCTTGTTCTGTTCGTGGATCTTAGTGAAGTCGGGATATTCTTCCATTATCTGTTCTCGATCTCTTTTAAAATAGCTTCCATGGCGCCGGCAGGGGAAGCGGCTTCCGTAATGGGGCGACCCACCACGATGTAGTTGGCGCCGTCGTTTATCGCTTCAGCGGGCGTTTTTATTCTTTTCTGGTCGCCTACGGCCGAGCCTTTGGGACGGATGCCTGGCGTGACGATAAGGAAGTCAGGACCGCAGCATTCCCTGATGGCCGTTATTTCCTTGGGCGAGCAGACGACGCCGTCCACGCCGCTTTCACGGGCCAGCATGGCCAAACTTTTTACCTGATCCAGCACGCTTTTCCCTACGCCGAGCTCGTTGTTGAGCGTTTCCTCGTCGATGGAAGTCAAAACTGTCACCGCCAGCACTTTCGTTTTGGAGCCGGCTTCCTTTATTCCCTCGACGGCTGCTTTCAGCATGGCGCTTCCGCCGGAAGCGTGGACGGTCAGTAATTCCGCGCCCAAAAGTCCGGCGTTCTTGGCCGCTTTCTTGACGGTGTTGGGAATGTCGTGCAATTTCAGGTCTAGCATGACTTTTCCTCCGCCCTCTATAACTTCTCTCACCACCTCCGGGCCGAAGCCTACGAACATTTCCAAGCCCAGTTTAAAGATGCCGCCGTAGGGGGCAAGCTCACGAATGAGCGCGCGCATTGCTTCGCGGTCGCTGACGTCCAACGCAGTGATAACAGGGTTATTCATTTCAAATACTCGCTTTGTTTAAAGTAAAGTTGCTGTTCCAGCATCCTGATCTTTCTAAGGTCGGCGCCTTTTTCGAGGGCGGCTTTCAGGGGATTGGAATATATGCCTTTCACTTCCATCGGCCTTTTGGCGTCGTAGTCTAATTTCATGCTAGGCGCGTAGGGGACCATTGAGTCCGTGTAGGTAAGCATTTTCTCAATGAACTCGTCTTCTATTTTTACGCCGCAGGCTAGGGCGCCCTGCTGCGTTTCCAGCATAAGGTCTTTTATTAGTTTCCTGGTCTCGGGATTCTGCATTAGTTTGTCGGT
>JAFYIM010000520.1 GCA_017538635.1 bacterium | reverse complement strand
CCCGGCGGGGCCGGGAAGTTCTTTTTTTGTTAAGCGTTTAGCGCTTAGGCTGGCTTATCTCTGCTTTCTGGCGAAGGCCAGGGCAAGGAGAGCCAGGATGCCGAGGAAGGCCGGTTCGGGCAGTCCTTTGGGCACCAGGAGGATATTGACGTTGTCGAGGCAGATGTTGGCCTCGTCGCAATAGCTCCAGAGTTTCAGCTTGGTCAGGTCTTCCCTGTCGAGCTGATCTTCAGAGATGCCGCCCGGATAGGTCAGGTCGGAATCGTTGCCTTCCATCTGGTATTCGTTCTCACCGAAGGTGACGGCGAAGAGGTTCTTGTGATCGAAGTCGATCAGCTGGGTGCTGAACCTCATGTAGAAACGGAACCAGGAGTCGCTTTCGACAGGCGTGGCCGTCTCTTTGTGCTCATCCCACCATTCCTGGTTGGTGATATCGGAGAGGCCAATCTGCACGGGCAGAGATGACTGCTCTTCATCAAGCCAGAAGAAGGCTTCGCACTGCCTGTTGCCGTTGACCTGCGAGACGAACCAGGCAGAGGAGGGATGTTCTTCCTCCGGACGGTCAACGTAGGTCTTCGGGATGTACATATCCATAGAATAGACCACGTCGTAATCAGCAGCGGCTTCGGCGGGAACGCCGAGGTTCAGCTGATAGCCGGTGTAGGTGGCCCAGTCATTGGCGTTGATGAACTTCGCGACTTTCTTGCCGGATCCGGCAGGATCAAGAACGATATCGGCTCTGTTGTGAGAGGTGCATCTCAGCCAGCAGGAATCCTGTTCGCTAAGCTCGCCCACGACTTTGTCGCTTTCTTCCTTGGTGGTGTGCAAGGATCCGAAGTCGGAAGCATAGAGCACATAGCCTTCTTCCGGCGTGCCGCTCTGGATGGGCAGCACGACGTCCACGGTCTCCTGGCCTTCGATATCCGTGGTGAAGCGGATGGTCGGGCGATAGAAGCCGTAGCCGAGTTTGCTGCGGTCGATGCCTACGGTCATTCTGCAAGCACCCTTGACTTCGAAGGTGTCCGTCGGAATGTTCAGGTAATCGACGCCGGGTCCGGGAGCGGCGGTGAAGTGGAAGCTGTTGCCGCCGGCATTGGTGACTTTCACTTCGAATTCATCGGCAGCGTACGGAACCGGAACATTGGCCAAGGTGGTCACCATGACCGGCGGGATGTTCGGTCTGCCAACGGCTTCGATACGGAAGTCGTCGATGTAGTAAGGCTCGGCGTTGTCCCAGACATAGAAGCGGAATTCCTCGAAGTAGCTGTCAACGCAGTCGGGGTTCGTGTTGGGATCGTTGAGTTCATAGAACTCGTCGCCGAACTGAACGGAGACCGTCCTTCTGTTCAGAGGATCGGAGTTGAAGGTGTAGCTCATGTCGAACCACTCGCCGGCCGGGATGGTGTTGGAGACCGCATCCTGGTTGGCGCTGTCCACGATCGTGAAGTAAACTTCATTCTGATCGCAGTTCAAGGTGTATTCGCCCTGACGTCTGTTGGCGCCGAAGGTCAGCTGCGGAACGCCGTCACCCGGGACTTTAACGCGGCAGCTCACCTTGAAGTTGAAGTCGTCATAGAGTTTGTCGGGGACGTTGACTTTGGCATGCAGCGGTCCGCCGCCGCCCTGGACCTTCATGCACTTGTTGCCGTCTTCTTCGACGACTTCGGCGAGGTCATGCAGCCAGGCTGGATCGACTCTGTTGATCACGCCGAAGGGCGTTTCTTCAAAGTCGCTGTAGTAGAAAGTAATGCCGGTGTCATCATAACCCTGGACATAGAGATCGGCAACTACCGTTGAGCCGGCGCCGGTGACGGTGATCTTGCCACGGCCATAGGTGTTGCCAAGAGCTTCTCTGTCGATATCAAGGAGGTATTTCTTAGAGCCGGTGCCTTCGATGGTGTCTTCAAGGACGCCAGACTCAGGATCAGCCGCTCTGATGGAGAGCCAGCCGCCGCCTTCAGTAACTTCAGCGCTGAAGCTAAGGTTGCCTTTGCCGCTGTTGATAACTGTCAGTTCGGTGTCTTTGTCCCTGTCTTGATAGAAGACCTGGCCAATCCTGCCGACTTCCAGCGTCGGGCCTGAATCCGGACGAGCCACAGCTTCTATGACGATATCCTTCAAATAGATGGGAGCAGCAGCGTTGTCGTCACGGATCCATCCGAAAAACCGCCAGTAAGTAAGCTGATCTTTGTCGCCGAAGTTGATATTGTAATTCAGGTTTGAGGTGACGCCGTCGAAGGTCGTCTCCAAATGTTTTTCATTGGACGGCAAAATGTTGAAAGTATAGGAAACATCAAACCACTTGCCAAGGTCCGGCTTGTTCCCCATATTGGAGAGCGTTACGAAACCGTCGGCATTTCCCTCTAAGTTCTGCTCAAAATAAGTACCGCCGTCAGTCTGGAAACCAACGTAGTAGTTGTAATAAGTGCCATCCCAGCCGGCGGGAATATACGCCATGAAGGATACTCGATAGTTATAGTTTTCAGAAAGGCCTTTCGGAGATTTGATGGTGCAGTGCAAGGCGTTATAAGCATTGTAATTCAAAGCCAGCGCCTTTGCTCCGGCCTTTTCCGTAATGGGGCAAAGAGGAGGCGCGCCATAGCCGGTAACCCAAGCGGGGTCTAGTTCACGAATGTCAATGCCTTCTTCCAAGGTGTCAAAGTAGCTCTTGTAGAAGGTGTACCCTTCGCCTTCCACGCCGGACTGGATCATCACGGGCTGGGTAAGAGTCATGCTGCTGTTGGCAATAGTGATCTCGCCGACATAGTAGTCGTTGCCCATGGTGGAGCGATCCAGCGTGATCTCAAAATCTGAGTAGCTGTTGGCCGGAACGGTCGTCACGACTTTCGTTTCGCCGCCGAAGGTAAGGAAGTCATAGGGGGACTCGATGGTCACTTCGGTGTCGACGGAACCTTCGTTGAAGACTCTCATGGTCCCGTTGGTGGCGAAGATGTCGTAAGTCTTGGTGCCGGTAACGCTGATCTTGTTGTCAACACTCTGGCGCGGTTCGTAGGAAAGCGAGAAGTTATCCATCAGGACATCAGTGCCTTTGGGCCAGAGGAAGAAACGGAAGTATTTGTAACGATCGTTGTTAGTCTCGCTCGTAATGGTAATGTCGAGATTGCTGTAAATACAATCGCCGAACTGGAATTCCAAAAGCTTCTTATTGCCGATGGTGGTATTCAAGACGTAACTAATGGGGAACCACACTCCATACTCGCAGACATTGGTGGTGGAGAAGTCGGCGTTCTGAGCAACGATCTTGCATCCGCCTTCCGTAGCTTTCAGAGCGATCTCGCCCAAGCCGTCCGTATTGTTGAAAAATATGTCAGCGCCCAGGTTCGACACCTTGAGCATAAAAGACACTCTGAAGTTGTTGCTGGAAGAGTGATTTTCCGTACCGGTGAAGTTGATGTGCGGGGCAAACCAATCCTCATCATCATGTACACGCAAAGCCTTCGCGCTGCCGTCATACCCGCCGTCCACTACAGTGGCTTCATTGACGCCAACCTTTGTAGAGCCGTATCCGACTGTCCATTCATCAGCCTGGGTAGTGATATCGCCATTTTCGAATTCTTCGAAGGTGGTCGCGTAAACAACATCGTTCTGGCAGATGACCTTCACTTCTTTAGAGCCGTATTCGCCGCCGTCGACAGTCAAAGTGGTCTTGTAGAAACCGCGCGGTTGGGAGCAGCGCAGGTTGATGTCCTTGACGGTCGTCAATTCGCCGCTTGTGGGATTGATGGTCAGCCAGTCAGCTTCCGTGGAAATCGTGTAATTGATCGTGGCGTCGGGGCCGGCGTTGCAGATCGTGAATTTGCCTTTAGCGCCCATAGTGACGCTGTCAGGAGCATAGATCACAGGCACCTCGCTGCGAGGAGTCGTTTCAACCTGCAGATTGTCGAAATAAGCAGCCTCGTCGGCGCTGATAAAACTATTATACTGCGTGGAAAGTCTCAGGACCACGTCTTCCGTAACATCATCGCCGCAGGCGAGGTCACAGTCTTTCTCTTCACCGTTCACGCCGATCTTGACGACTTTTTTGTTCAAGTAGTCCACCACGACGAAGCAGTCGTTATAGCTGTCCACAAGGTTCGTGAATTCCACGCCGCTTGGTGAAGAACTAACTTTCTTCTCAGCACCATTGAAGGCCATATAGAAGTAACGGTTGGTGGCTCCGCCAACAATACCGTAAAGAGCGAAAAGATCCGTTTTGGAGCCTGATTTCAGACTGAAGGAAACTTTCGTCAACTGACGGAGCGGTTCAGAGGGGGCCAGTTTAATGCCAGGCGTGAAGATCATGTCGTAGGCATTGGTTGACTGTTCTTCCACTCTAGACAGTTTAATGACCTTGCCGGAGCCATCAGCCACGACCGTGGATGTGCCGGAATATTCCGCCGGATTAAAGTACTTCCAGCCTTCCACCGTGCCGACGATTTCCGTACCGGCTTCGTAGCTCTCGAAGTCCTCGGACCAGATGACTTCGGAGAAAGCCGAAACGGCAGTCAGACACAGTACCAGAAGGACTGCCATAGTGAGTTTTAATAGT
>JAFYIM010000062.1 GCA_017538635.1 bacterium | reverse complement strand
CCCCTCTATCACCAGGGAGAAAGCTATCAAAGCCGCCGAGACGGTCTGCGCCAACCAGTTCATCGAGAAACTGCCGCACGGCTACGACGAAGTGATGGCCGAGCGCGGCGCCACGCTTTCCGCCGGCGAAAAGCAGCTGCTTTGCTTCGCCCGCGCCTTAGCCCACGATCCCAGGATCCTTATCCTCGACGAAGCGACCAGCAACGTCGATCCGGCCACAGAGCACCTTATCCAGGACGCCATCGATAAGCTTATGATCGGCCGCACCTCCATGATCGTAGCCCACCGTCTCTCCACCATCCACAAGGTGGACGAGATCTTCGTCCTTGACAACGGCAAGATCATAGAACGAGGCAGCCACGCTGAACTGATGGCCAGGAAGGGCGCCTACTACGATCTCTATCTTTTGCAGTTCAGCAGAAGGATATAAGCGACATGAAAAACATTTTTTTGATTTTTGCCTCGTTGCTTTCCGCCGTTTTTGTTTTGAGCGCCAGGGCGGAAGTTTTGAAGAGCGTGGAGATCAGATCCCGCGCTCCCTGGGAAGGCAAAGTTGACATCGACTACGTCGTGGAAGGCGGAGAGGACGATCAGGAATATACGGTCGCTTTCTTTGGGAAGGAAGGGGACGGAGAGGCTTTCGCGCTGACGACTCTGTCCGGAGAGGGAGCAAACGGGACGATCACTGGCAACGGCGCTTTCCGCGCGACCTGGGACGCGGTGGCTGATTTCCCCGAGGGCAAGTTCGAAGCTCTGAAAGTGATGGTCTCCCTGAAAGCGGCGTCCGATCCCGGGCAGGCCGACAACACGGTCTATGTCGTTTACGAGGGAGACACTGCGACGGTCTCGATCGCCGACAACATTACAAATTATGTCAGCGCGGCTGTTAGCGGCGCTCATGTGACTCTTACCCAAAGCGAAAAAGTCGGGACCAACACCTGCGGGGAGATCTCCTACTTTCTCTCCGGTTCTTCGGACGACGGGGAATTCCTGGTCTCTGGTTCCTTCAAATCGACTTTCACCATAACAGATCTTTCGCTGAACAATCCTTCCGGTGCGGCGCTGAACATCGCAAACGGAAAAAGGATCAACCTTACCGTGAACGGAACTAACACCTTCACTGATTGCGCCAACGGCAAGCAAAAAGGCTGCTTTATTATAAAGGGGCACGCGGAGGTGAAAGGCTCGGGAACGATCTATGTGACCGGCAACACTAAGCACGCTCTGAAATGCGGGGAATATCTTGAGCTGAAGAAGACCTTTACCGGAAGCATAATCGTCAACGACGCCTTGGGTGACGGGCTGCACATCGGCCAGTATTTCGACATGAAGAACGGAAGCGTTACGGTGATTTCCGCCAGCGACGACTGTATTCAGGTCGAGGCGAACGAGGAGGACGAAGAATACGACGGGCAAATGTTCCTAAGAGGCGGAAAGCTTACCCTGAACGTGACGGCCATAGACGTCAAAGGCTTGAAGTGCGACGACGCCATGACGGTATCCGATGATTTGGGCAACGCGACGACCGTAAAGATCGTATGCTCTTCCACCGCCACCGCCGCCAAGGGTATGAAAAGCGGCGGCGACATGACTATTACAGGCGGAACGTTTGAGATCTCAACTGCCGGCAAGGGCATGTGGGACGAAAGCGACACGAACAATGTTTCCGCTACGGCCTGCGCCGCCATAAAATGCGACGGCGACCTTAAGATCTACGGCGGCGACTTTACGCTTGCGGCCACGGGCTCCGGCGGCAAAGGCATCAACGTGGACGGAAACCTGATCGTTACTAACTGCAATATGACGATCAGCACTACGGGCGGACTCTATTACAACAACGGCACGACCGAGAACACCAACTACACCGGCGACACGGAAAGAATAGACGACGCTTACACCTCCTCGCCAAAAGGCATTAAAGTTGATGGGAACGTCGATATCCTGGGCGGAACTATAAACGTAACGACCACCGGTCACAACGGCGAGGGAATTGAGAGCAAAAAAATAATGACCATATCGGGCGGAACGTTAACGGCCAGCACTTATGACGACTGTTTGAATTCCGCCGGCGACATGTACATAAAAGGCGGAACCATAACGACCGTGTCGGCTAACAACGACGGCGTTGACGCGAACGGCGATCTGCATATCAGCGGAGGAGTTGTCATAGCCTGCGGTTACAGAAGCCCGGAATGCGGGCTCGATGCCGCGGAACGTTACGCCCTGTATATTACGGGCGGGACTGTCCTCGGCCTTGGCGGCGGCAACAACTCTGTCACGGCGACGACGGGCTCCCAGGCGGTCATCGACGTTTCCGGCAGCGTGACGGCCGGTTCAACGCTCACCGTGAAAAGCGGCAGCACCGAGCTTTACACTTTCAGCGTTCCCAGCAATTATGCCGGCAACAGCGGCGGAGGCGGCGGTTGGCCGGGAGGTGGCGGCGGCCCCGGCGGCAGCAGAGGATCCAATGCTCTGATCTCGCTTCCTGAATTAAGCGTCGGCAGCAGCTACACAGTCTATTGCGGCTCGACGTCGCTTGGTTCCGCCACGGCTTCGACAAGCTACAGCGGAAGGTAACAAGTTTTTTGGAACGCGCGCCCGGTTTTGGCGCGCGTTTTTTTTATTCACAGCCAGTGGATAAATTGTGAATTCTTTTGGGATAAGT
>JAFYIM010000519.1 GCA_017538635.1 bacterium | reverse complement strand
GATCTTCAGGAGCGCTACGCCGTCTGCCTTGAGATGTTCCCCTACCTTATGAGCGCAGGAAGCGAAGGCCTGAGGCAGGAACTCATAAAGGAGCTTTCGGATTTCACGCGCGTTCCCGTCTCCTCAATAAATCTTGACTTTGCCGCTTACCAAAAGAAGCAGAATGATCCAAAGTCCCGCTTCAGAAAAAAAGAGGAGATTGCTCCGGAGCTCAGAGAGGAAGCGCTTCCGGAACTGAAAGCCACCCCGGCTGAAAGGCTGCTTGTCGCACTGATCTTTAGTTTTAAGGAAGCAATGGATTATATCTTCGATAATCTGGAGCTAGAAGCCATTGGCGATCCCCTTCCGGCCTCCCTAGCCTTCAAAGCCAGGGAAGAAAAACTGAAAGGCGAATGGAAGGGCTTTGACAATTTCCTGCTTTCCTGCGACGACGTCGCCAGGGATTTTCTGACCGACGTTCTCGTTTCCGTTCCTCTCCCGCAAAAGGGAAAAAACGAGGAAAATGAAAAAGATCCGTTTTGGAAACGCTCCTGCGACGACTGCATCAGGGCCGTCAAGGAAGCGCACTACAAGGACGAGCTCTCCCGCCTCAAGGAGAAAATGAAAATGACAAACGATCCGGAAATTCTCAAGGGGCTTCTGGAAAAGTCAAAACTATACAACGAAAAACTTCGCGGCGTAAACCGTGTTAGAACTTTTAACTCCATGGCCAAAGAAAGAAAAGATGACGAACAGACAGATTAAATTAGCCATTACAGCCGCCGTATTAGTCGCCTTAGGCTTGACATCCATCCCGAAAGCCGATGAATCCCAGGTTCCTAAAATCGACCAGCTTGAGGGAGAACACCTTTCCGGCATGATGGTCTTCACCATGCAGCAGCATTTGAAGCATCACCGACCGACTCCGGAAATAAATATCAACACGCTTTCCAATTTCGTCAACACGCTTGATCCGGCGCGCATTTTCCTTCTTTCCAACGAGGTCGCGCAGATCCATTCGCAGAGGCTTAAGATGCTGACAGCCTTCCGGGACAACCGCTGGGATTTCGTCACCAACTTCTACCAGAGCGTCTTCATGCCCAACGTGAAGGCCTCCTGCGACTACGCCGTCAGGATCCTTTCCGATACCAACTACGTTCCCGACACCTCCCTTACGATCCCGGTCGACGTCAAGAACGTCTCCTTCCCTGTAACGCCTGAGGAAAGGAACAAATACCTTGAGAGCACCCTGGCCTACCAGGTGGCCTTCATGGAATCGATGGGCGAAGCCAGAAGCAACGCCTGCCAGAAAGTCAAAAAACGCCGCGAGCGCATCCTTAAATATTTTTCCGAAATGGATTATCACGAGCAGTTCGGACTTTTCATGAACGCTTTCTGCACCGCCCTGGATCCCCACACCAGTTATTTCCCTCCGGACGACATGGAAGATTTCAATATCAGCATGTCGCTTTCCCTTGAGGGGATCGGAGCCACGCTTAAGAGCGACGACGGCTACGTCGTGAT
>JAFYIM010000518.1 GCA_017538635.1 bacterium | reverse complement strand
GAAAGAGGAGTGGGTAGCCAAAGACGGCATCGTAGTCAAAAGAACGGAACTGCCGGGCGATCCCATGGGATATAAAGAGGTCGATCTGGGAGATCAGAGCGCTTTCTGCGAAGTTGAAAATTCCACGGCGCCTTTTTACGGCGCGGACTACGACACAAGTAAAACTGCCGAGCACCACAGCGGCGGCCGCCACGAATATCTCATCTCCAATACTATATTGGAGTGCGACGTTCTCATAAATCTTCCGAAACTGAAGACGCACAAGAAGACCGGCATGACCTCTGCCATGAAGAACCTTGTGGGCGTCAACGGTGACAAAAATTATCTTCCGCATTACCGCCTGGGCGATCCCGCTTCCGGCGGCGACCAGTTCTCAAAGCACGATTTCAAGACTGCCAGCGAGAGAAGCCTGGTGACTGTCTGGAAAAAAGCCATGTATCGTCTGCCTGGATTTGTAAACGAATGTTTCCGGCCCGTGAAAGCCTTTATGCGGCTTTTTTACGGCGATACGAAAAACACGGTCCGCAGCGGCAACTGGTACGGTAACGACACCTGCTGGCGCATGGTCTGGGACCTTAACAAGGCAATTTTGACTCACGCCAAAGCAAGACATTATCTGACCATAGTGGACGCCGTTATAGCGGGGGAGGGCGACGGCCCTCTGGCGCCGGACAGGAAGGAATGCGGCTGGCTGGCCCTGGGCGAAGATCCGCAGGCCTTAGACCGCGTTCTAACGGAGCTTATGGGCTTTGATCCCGATAAACTGGGCTTCCTCAAAAAGCCTTTGGAAGGAGAACTCCCAAAACCAGAAATCGTTTTCGTGAGTGAAGAGGCCAGGGAACAGATCTTAGGAACGCCCCCCTTCGAACCCCACTTCGGCTGGAAGGGCCATATAGAGCTTCCCAAAGATGCCAAAAAAGTTTTATAATAAGTTAGAGGATGAAAAAACCATAAAATTAAAGGAGGACTAAAGATGAAAAGAGCAATTTTGTTTTTAGCTGTTTTGCTAAGCGTTTTCATCTGCCAGGCCAAAGAGTACGCCAGCGCTTCCGACTGGCCCTGCGAAGTGAAGACTAATGACTCGGTCTTCCAGATCTTTGAGCCCAGTGTTGAACTTTTTGCCGGCAACAATCTCAAGATCCGTTCCGCCGTCTCGATCCAGAAGGCTGTCGCTTCCACTAACGAGCCAATTTACGGCGCACTTTGGATAACAGCTCTTTCCAGCAACGACACAGTCAACCGAAAGGTCGTCTGCGACAGCTTAAGGGTTGCCAAGTTCAAATGCCCGGATGCTGAGGATATGGAAATATCCTACGCCGCCGATCTGCAGAACGCCCTCAAGACCGTGGAAATGACCTTCGACCTCGACTACGTTCTGCGTCTTGAAAAGGAAGAGGCCGCCCAGACAAGGAACGAGGCGGAGCTTCAGAACGATCCTCCCAAGATCCTCTGCGTGACCAATGCGACCGTTCTGGTCGAGATCGACGGTTCGCCCATAATGCGAAGCCTCGACAACGAGGGAAAATACGAAGCGGTCGCCAACACTCCTTTCTGCCTGGTCTTCGACACCAAGAAGAGCTGCTATTATCTGAAAGGCGCCAATTACTGGCTGACCGCTCCAAATCTCCAGAGCGACTGGTATGTGCTCTCTTCCGTTCCGGACGACGTAAAGACTTACGGTGAGTCTCTTGATTTGACGGACGAGGAGAAGGAAGGCTTCAAGAACGATATCGCTTCCGGTGTTCCGAAAGTCATTGTTGTCACCGAGCCCACCGAGCTGATCAGCATCGACGGCACTCCGAAATACAAGAACGTCGAGGGAACCGACATCATGTACGCGGAGAACACCGAGAACGATCTCTTCTACTGCGCCACTGACGCCAAACTTTACGTTCTGCTCTCCGGCCGCTGGTACAGGCACCTTCAGGACGACAGTTGGGAATACGTCGCGCCCGACAAACTTCCCTCCGGCTTCTACAAAATGAACGCCAAGAACAGCAAGGAAAGCGTCCTGCCGCACATTCAGGGAACCGAGGAAGCAAAAGAAGCGGTCGCGGATACTTTTGTTCCGCAGACCATAAAAGTGGCCCGCAAGGCGGAGGAAGTTCCGGAAGTCGTTTATGACGGAACTCCCCAGTTCAAGGAGATCCCGGAGGCTTATCCGGTCGCTTACGCCGTCAATACTCCCCACGACATCATTCGTGTCAACGACCGCTACTATCTCTGCGAAGACGCTGTCTGGTACGAATCTTTGGATCCTGTTACCGGCTGGAAAGTCTGCATCAACGTTCCGGGCGTCATCTATTCGATACCGCCTGCTTACCCTGTTTACCATGTGCGCTACGTCAGAGTTTACAACTACACTCCTGAATACGTTTACGTCGGCTACTATCCCGGGTACGTCGGCTGCTTTGTGGACCGCGGCGTAGTAGTTTACGGCACAGGCTACCGTTACGCGCCCTGGATCGGCACTTACTATTATCCTTGGCCGGCCACTTTCGGTTTCGGCGTTTCCTACAGCTTAGGCTTCGGATGGGGCTTCAACATCAGATGGGGCGCTCCCATCGGCTGGGTCGGCTACGGTTTCTGCTGGAGCAACTACCGCTGGGGCTGGGCTCATCATCCACATTGGCACGGCGGACACGGACACTGGTGGGGCAGAGGCTGCGGACCTTGGGACCATCACCATGTTTACCGCGGACACGGACACGGCTGTGCGGACAGATATCATCACGGCCCTCACTGCCCCGGTGGACACGGCCCAGGACCGGCTCCCGCTCCCGGAACTCCCAAGAAGCAGGTCCCGGCTGGACGCTACCTTGTTGACGAGCCTGTCAAGAGCGCTAATCGCCCGGGCACGCCTGCCGGCAATCGCATGGCCAGGCAGAACATCGGCAGCCCTCTCCAGACCGGTCTGAGAGCCGACAAAAACGGCAATATTTACACCGGAAGTTCCAGAACTGGAGCGAACCGCGATTCCGGCAGCAGAGTCGGCACGCCTGTAGGCGGCAGCGCAGCAAGGACTGGCAATAGCGGCGGCTCAGGCAGCAGAGTCGGCACGCCTGTAGGCGGCAGCACAGTAAGGACTGGCAATAGCGGCGGATCAAGCAGCCGTGTTGGTGCGCCTAGCAGCGGATCCACTATTCCGACGGCCGGCAGAGTTGACACTTCCACCGGCAGCGGCAATACTGCCAGAAAAGTGAACAATCCCAGCACGATCG
>JAFYIM010000517.1 GCA_017538635.1 bacterium | reverse complement strand
CCTCGAGCCTGCCGGAAAGCGTTAATGTCAGAATGTGCGGGAGCGCGGAATTGAAGGCAGGCTCCAGTTCTTTCGGGATGACGGCGGTGACTAAGCCTGCTCCGCCAATGCTTGCGGCTTTGGCGGCCAAAAGCGCGGCGCCGCCCATTTGGGGAGCGCCGGCCAAAAGCAAAAGGTGTCCCCTTTTGTGCTTGTAGGAAGCGTTATCGGGCTTGGGCAGAAGATTCCTGGCGTCTTTTAAGGAGAGCGCAAAGAAGGGACTCTCGGCGTTTCTGGGAGCGGGCAGCCCGATGTCGATTATTTCCGTGCGGCCCAGGAACTCGTTTGCTTTCGTCAGGCTCGCGAGTTTGCCCTGCCCGAAAGTGACGGTCCAATCAGCCTTGACGAAAAGGCGGCTCTCGGATCCGTCGGCGTTAAGCCCGCTCGGGATGTCGAGGGCGAACTTCTTAGCCGGATGAGCGTTCACGGCGCTGATGGCGGAAGCTAAAAGCGCGCTGGCGCTGCCCTTGAAGCCCGTGCCGGTCAGTCCGTCAATTATGACGTCGCCCTGCCAGATAGAAAGGTAATCCGAAACTTCTTTGGGATCGTTTAAGGATGAGATCTTTTTCCCCTGCGCTTCAAGGCGGCGGAACTGGATGAGCGCGTCCCCTTTTAGTTTAAGAATTGGACCTAAGAGCGCGACGTCGCAGTGCAGTCCGGCCTGGATAAGATAGCGGGCCGTGACCCAGGCGTCGCCGCCGTTGTTGCCGGCGCCTCCCAAAACGAGGAAGCGTTTTGATGTCGGAGCGAAGACGTCCGTCAAGAATCGGAAAGCGGCGTAGCCGGCCCTTTCCATGAGAACGAGCCCGGGAGTGCCTTGCGCTATCGCGGAGGCGTCAAGCGACCTTATCTCATCCGCTTTGAGAAAGTACATGGGAAAAAAAGCGCCGCAAATTTGCGGCGCTTAAAATGATTCGTTAGGCCGGGAGCTTGGAAATGAGGATCAGAGAGAAGGCCATGATGAAGATGGCCACGGTCTCGATGATGCCCAGAGCCAGAAGGTAGTTCACGAAGCCCTTGCCGGTCTCGCCGAAAGCGTCGCAGGCGCCGGCCGCGGCTTTGCCCTGCATCCAGGCGGAAAGGCCGATGGCGATGCCGCCGACGATGCCGATGGCCAGGTAGGTCGGATAGTACTGAGCTTTGCCGCCCATTATGATGAACATGATGATCATGCCGTAAATGGTCTGGGAAAGCGGAGCGCCGGCGAAGACCGTCAGCTGGAAGGATGCGGGCTTGTTTTGCATGTAGCTGCGCTTCCAGGCGCCCACGGCGCCCTGACCGGCGCAGCCGGTGCCAAGAGCGCTACCCATGCCGGCGAAGCCAACGGCGCAGAGAGCGCCAGCGTACATCAGAGCGGTTTGCAGAAATTCGTTCATATTTATTCTCCTTTTTTTAATTGTTTTCTATAGACTCACTGAAAGGCTTGTAGGCTTTGCCTTCCCAGTTGATCTGCATATGGTTGGAAAATTCCAGCGTGTTGAGCCTTAAGCCGTGCACCAGAACGCTCATCATGCCGAGGACGATGTTAAGAACGTGGCCTATCACTATGACCAGCGCTCCGCAAAGCCCGAAGACTATGAGCTTCCAGCCCGTCTGCCCGGCGTAGAGCATCGAACCCATATCGTTGAAGCATTGGGCGATGTAAGTGCCGGAAAGTCCCACCGCGAAAAGGCGGATGTAAGAGAGGACGTCCACGAAGCTGTTGATGAAGTTGAAGGGCGTGTAAAGCACGTCGCCGATGTTGCCCCAGTTGACGCTGAACAAGAGGATAAGGACGGCGCCAATTATGCCCCCGGCGTAGCACCAAGTCGGGAAGGACTGCAATCCGGCATGCTCGACGAAGGGGAAGGTGTCCCCCACTATCATCGTTATGATGGCGAAGAAATTGCAGGTCAAAAAGAACATCCAGCCGAGGTTGCCCAAGGCTTCCCTAAGGGAGCCGGCAATCACGGCACGCCAGATCCTGGCGCCCGCCAGGTGCGTCAAAGCGATGGCGAAGCAGAACCACTGGACGCAGGCCATCGACTTCTCGCCTTGCAGACATGGCAACCCTCTCAGGAAGACCGGAAGCGCTTCCTTGGAGATGCCGAAGAAGGCGCCGTTCAAAAGACCCCAGACGACCGTGCCGCAGCTTAGGATGATGAGGAAGATGATGGCCGGCTGAGCGGCCCTGGCTTTCACTTTCAGCTTCAGGATGATCGAGGCGATGAGATAGATGAGGCCGTAGCCCGCGTCGCCGACGATGATGCTGAAGAAAAGCGTGAAGTAGATCATAACGGGAAGACTGACGTCGCACTCGTTGTAGCCGGGCATAGCGTCGATGAAGTCGAAGACGACTTTCACCGGCTTCAGCCAGCCGGGCAGGTCGAGGAGAGTCGGAACCGCAGGATCATTGCGGTCGGCTTTCTCGTACCAGAGGCCCCAGCCTTCAGTCTTCGCAGTTTCGATAAGCTTTGGCATTTCGGGGTCGGGCACGAAGCCTTCAAGGTAAACGATCCTGCCTTCCACCGTCACGGAATCGAAAGCGCTGGCATAGGCGTATTCCCTTTCCAGAACCTTTAAGTATTTTTCCAGAACGGGAACAGCGCCCCTCATGCCGTTCAATTCCTTCCTGGAATTTTCCGCGCGGTTAAGGAGGCCTTCGTATTCGAGCTTCAGTTCCCTTGTGGATTTTTCAGGCAGGGATACTTCCGGAAGTTCCAGCATGAAATCTTCCCGTCCGCAAAGGGCGAAGTAAACTTGCCCTTTCGTTTTGGCGATCACCTGTTTTATGACGCCGTAGGGCGCTTCCGGCTCCTGCTCTTCCTGGCAGGAATAGAGTTTGACGATGACGCCGCTCTTCCTGAGTTCCCTTATGACGCCGGGATCGAAGTCGCCCCAGGCGGAAAGGAGCTCGAGCTGGTTTTTAAGTTTCTGCGCGTTTTCCGTATCGGCGGAAATGGAAGCGGTCAGATCCTGGACCTTCTTTATGATCTCTTCGGGAGAAAGGTCAGGTGTTTTGCTGCTCTTCGGACAGTTGAGGAGCGTATTGACGACGCCCTGCGCGACTTTGATCCTGTCGGAGACGGAATCCTTGGAGCGGCGCTCGGGCTTTTCCTTCTGCGTGATGTGCAGGACGCCCAATTCCCTCAATTGCTTCAAGAGCTTGGCTTCCTCGGAAGCGATGGAAAGGATCGCGACTTTTTGCATATCAACTATCATGCCGTCAATCCTCCTTTCTCCGTGCTCTTCTTTTTGGCGATCTTGCCTCTTACCACCGCGCTGGCCTGCTGGTCGCCGATGAAGATCTGGATCTTCCTGATATTGCTCTTGCATTCAGGGATCTTGACCTTGTCGAAGAGGTTGATGCGCTGCACTGTCACGCGCATCTCAGCGTTGATGAGGCGCTGCTGCTCCGCGAGGACGGCGCGCTGGTTCTGCAGAGAACTTAGCTCCTTTACGGCCGCGATGCCGTAGTCCACCCAGGCGGGAGTCGTCGTGAGGTCGTAGTCCCCCAGATCAAATTCCGTATCCTCGTAGATGGGGATGGGAACGCCGGCGATGTTGCCGTCTCTGGTCTTCACGGCCTTCACTGAAACAAGCTTCTCAAGCTCGACCGGCTCAGAAAAGAGCACGGTCCACTTCGTGAGGCCTGTCTTCAAGTCTTCCTCGCGCTTAACTAATTCAGCCTGCTCTTTCTCGATGCGCCTGACTTCCGCCACCAGCTGCTCTTTCTTCAGTTCAAGAGTCGGCAGGAAGCGGCGGTAGCGGGAAAGCGCATCGCGTTCGCTTTTCAGGGCTGATTTGGAAAATTTAAGTTTGGCCATGGTTTATTTTGCGGGCCAGTATTTGGCGATTAATTCCGGTT
>JAFYIM010000516.1 GCA_017538635.1 bacterium | reverse complement strand
CCGGCAAAAGGCCGGTTCTGTTTTATTCCAATTCCAACATCAGCCCTTTCGAGGAATTTATCAAACGTTGGGAAAACGTGAAAAAGTTATCCGGCATCCTGGGAGTGGAAGCTGTTTGCGACCACTGGGATCATTCTCTCTGGCTTGAAGCAGTGAAGGGGCACGAACTCGATCCCGAAGGCGGCGAGCGCTGCCGCTTGTGTTTCGCCTTCAATCTCAAAAGGGCTTATGAGTTTGCTTCCGCAAGAGGACTTGAATTCACCACTTCCCTTACCGTCAGCCCCTACAAAAATTCCAAAACGCTCTTCGAGGTGGGGGAGGCTTTCCCAAATTTCCTGAAGTTTGACTTCAAAAAGAAGAATGGGTATAAGCACAGCGTAGAGCTGTCCAATGAGTACGGTCTCTACCGTCAGAATTACTGCGGCTGTGAGTTTTCCCTGGCGCAGAGGGAGAAGAAATGAATGAAGTGGCCGGAAAAGCTTAAAGCTCTTCCGATTTTTCCGCACCTCGGATCGGTGACGGAAGCCTTGTCCGTTTCCGATATCCTTCTCGAGGCCGCTCCGGGCGTTGGCAAGACCACGCTCGTTCCCCTCGCGCTTTTGAATGCGCCCTTCGTTTCCAAAAAGATAATCATGCTGGAGCCGAGAAGACTGGCAGCCAGGGCCGCCTGCACAGTCATGTCAAAGTATCTGGGAGAGGAACCTGGCGGTACGGTTGGCTATCGCACGAAGCTTGACACGAAGGTCTCCAAGGCCACCAGGATAGAAATAGTCACGGACGGCGTTTTCACGAGGATCATCCAGAACGATCCGGAACTCAAAGACTATTCCGTCGTAATTTTCGACGAGTTCCACGAACGCAGTTTGCAAAACGACTTGGGTTTTGTCCTGACTTTGGAAGTCCAGGAAAATTTGCGCCCGGATCTCAGGCTGCTTCTGATGTCCGCCACGCCTGATCCCGGTTTTCTGGAGCGCTGCGATAATTTCAAAGCGCTCAGTATTCCCGGAAAAATGTATCCTGTCGAAATAAGTTATCTGCCGCCCGATTACGGTGAGAAGATGGAAGAAGCCATATCACGCGCCGTGAAGCGATTGCTTAACGTTGCGGAGGGGGACGTTCTCGTTTTTCTGCCGGGAGTCGCTGAAATAGAGAACACGAAAAAACTTCTGGGCGAACTCAACAATGTTTCCGTTTTGACTCTGCACGGCATGCTCAGTAAAGAGGAGCAGGACCTTGTGCTTTTCCCGGGTGAAAAAAGAAGAGTTATCTTGAGCAGCGCCATAGCGGAGAGCAGCCTTACAGTTCCGGGCGTCCGCAATGTTGTTGACAGCGGGCTTAGCCGCTATTCCGTTTACGATCCCGTCTCCGCTTTCGAGCGTTTGGAAACTCATGCGTCCGATCTGGGAACCATAACCCAAAGGACCGGCAGAGCCGGGCGAATCGGACCGGGACGCGTTATCAGGCTTTGGGAAAAAGGCACGGAGAATTTGAGGCCTGATTCGGCGGAGCCTGAGATCGTGCACGCCGACCTTAGCGCCGTAAGTCTTTCCTTGGCCGTCTGGGGCGAAAAGAATTACGAAAGCTTGAAGTGGCCTGTCGTTCCGAAAAAAGGAACGATGCTTCAGGCAAGGGAACTGCTGATCTCCCTTGGAGCGCTTGACAAGGAAGGACGCGTTACTGAGAAAGGGCAGCGAATGGAAGAGCTGCCTTTGCACCCGCGCCTCGCCAGCATGACACTTCGAGCCAGGGAAGAGGGAGCGCTCAGGAAAGCCGCCAGGCTTGCGTCTTTGCTTGAGAGCGGAGACGGCGTCAGAGGCGACCTTGAGGCGAAATTGAAAGGGCGTATTCCGCAATTGGCCGAGCGTTCCTCAGAAAGGCTCATAAGGCTTCTTAATGCTGACGGTGAGGACAGGAGGGATATTTCGGCTGGCCGTCTCATATCCTGGGCTTTTCCTGACAGGATAGCGGCAAGAAGGGAAAGCGGAAGCTTTTTGCTGCAGAACGGAAAGGGCGGCGTACTGACCTTTGAGGGCGGACTTTCCAGCTGCGATTATATCGCTGTCGCTTCGCTGGAGGGAAAATCAGGAAATGCGAAGATCTTTTCTGCCGCAGAGTTGACGTTGGATGACATTACGGAAGATTTTGCTGCATTTTTTTCAGTTCAAGAAAAAACGGTCTGGGAAGACAAGCGAAAAAAAGCGCTTACTGTCAGGGAGACCAAATTAGGCGAGATCACTTTGAAGCGGGAGGAGAAAAACTTGGGAAGCGAAGAGGAGAGCGCTCTTCTGCTTGAGAAGCTTCTGGAGGAAGAGCTGAGGCCTTTGAAATGGACTTCCGCCGCCAAGTCTTTTATGGAAAGAGCTGAGTGCGCTCATGCAAAACTCGGATTGGACTGGCCTTCCTTTGACAGGGAGGAGCTTGAAAAAGATGCGAAAAATTGGCTGCTGCCTTTTTTCAAAGGGCTCAGCTCTTTTACGCAAGCGGGAGAGATCGATCTTTTGCCTGCTTTGAAAGGAAGGCTTGGCGGAGCGAAGAGCCGTGAGATCGAAAAGCTTTTTCCATTGACCTACCAGCTGCCGTCAGGCAGGTCGGCCAAAATAGACTATACCGATACGATGAATCCTACGCTCTCCTCTTATCTGCAGGATTTTTACGGCATGGATTATAACCCGACGATCGCCGGCGGCAGGATCACTTTGAGAATAGAGCTTCTGAATCCGGCCGGGCGCCCGGTCCAGGTCACTTCCGACCTGGCTAATTTTTGGAAAACATCTTATCCCATGATCAGGAAGGAGCTGAAGGGGCGCTATCCTAAGCACAACTGGCCCGAGGAGCCTATGCTTGGGGACAAAAGGCTCAAATCCGCCAAAAAAGTGTTATAATCATAGTGTATGAAGAAAATACTTCTAACTTTTGCCATTCTTTTCTGGGTATCCGCGACTTACGCCTATCGGTATCATCTTGAAATGCCGCTTTCTCAGGGTGTTTACATGGCGTTGGCCCACGTGGCGACGGACACCAACAATAGCCAGCGCATCATCTGCAGCCGCTCCTATCATGTACTGGGATTCCCGGAGGCTGATCCTAAGCCCGACTGGGGCTGCAAAGGTCTTGCTACCGACGACCCAAGCTATAGCAACTCTTCTCTTTCAGGTATGCAGTCCATTACGGCAGACTTTTTGAGAGACGAAGGCAGATACGCCCTCTATGCCGTAAATTCCGAGACAAACGACGTCGAGACATACGTAGATGTTGTGAATTGGCCCGGGGTTGATTCAGGACGTTACGAAGGGAAGCTGGATGCGAGCAGCATACAGCTTTTAGGCTATCTCCCGGCCAAGAAAGACTTGAAGATGCAGGTCGTTAAAGCTTCTCAAAACAAAAAATACTACGTCAAAATGAAGTGCTTGATAGAGCCCGACGATCTGACATCAGTCGTTCAGCCCTACACCAACATGCTCTATTCCTCTTTTGAGTTCAACGACGACGAACTGCGCTGGCACACGCTGACGTTTCTCAACAGCATGCGCGTCTCTAAAAACTGCAGCAGGCTCTCCTTGAAATCCGGCGGTTTTAAAGCTAAGGTCAACTGCAAGAAAGGCGTGGTAGATCTGAAGGGTATTGCCAAACAATACCTTCAGGACTACAGCCGCGTGCGTTTCTTTCTTAACATCAACAATTACAGCAGTGTTGAAACAGTTTGGTTCGACCATAAGAGGAAGTATAGCTGGCACAGGGAGTATAAGCCGAAGAAGTAGGCATGGGGATTTGATTTTAGGGAAAAATATGCTATAATCCCCTTCACGTTAATTTGAATTGTAAACTTTAAACCCAAACAGGAGTTTAGCTATGCCTTGTGGACGCAAGATGCGCAAATCCAAAATGAACAAGCATAAGCGCAAAAAACGCTTACGCAAGAACCGCCAGAAGAACAAATAAGGCCGGTTTTTGGTTCGCCTGCCTATAGGCTAGTATAGGATACTTGAAGCCGCGCTTAAATCGCGCGGCTTCTTTTCTTGTTTTATGCCCTACTGCTGCCCAGCTAAAGTCAACCTAATCCTATCCGTTGACGGGCTTCTGCCCGGCGGCTTCCATGCGATTTCCACCGTTATGCAGAAAATAGGGCTCTGCGACGAATTGGAAGCGAAGATCCGCTGCGACGGAACGCTTACCCTCGCGAGGGATATTCCGGCGACCGCCGATCCTAAAGACGACCTTGTCATGAAGAGCGCAAAGCTGTTGAAGGAATACGCCGGTAAACCTGACTTAGGCGCCGATATTCTGCTGAAAAAAAGAATACCGACTGGCGCCGGTTTGGGAGGAGGCTCAAGCGATGCGGCCGGAACGCTGGTTTTTCTAAACGGTCTTTGGAAGCTGGGTCTTAAAAAGGAAGAGCTGTTTGAATTGGCGCTCTCCTTGGGTTCTGACGTGCCGTTTTTCCTCGGCTCTCCTGCGTCCTTTTGCCGGGGAAGAGGGGAAGTCATCACCGAGCTTAAGCCAAGGGAACTTTTTCTTGTGGTCGTGAAGCCTTCGGAAAGTTTGCCCACTGCGGCGGTCTATCGCAAATTTGACGAGAGATCAAGGGATAGTTTTGATCCTAAGGCTTTCCTCAAAGCGTATGAAAGCGGAAGCGCAAGCGAGGTCGGTGCCTTTTTTGGAAACGCGCTGGAAGCTCCCGCAGCGGAGCTTGAGCCGAAGGTTGGGGCGGTAAGGAGGCTAATTGAAGCTTATACGCCTTACGTTTCCATGAGCGGCAGCGGCAGTGCTTTCTTCGGCCTTTTCAAGGATCTTGCATCGGCCGCAGAAGCCGCGTCAAGCATATTAGAGGCTCACCCAGATCTTTTTGTCTGCGCTGCTAAAACGTTAACATGATCTTCTGAAGATGAAAAAATTCTTTCTGTTTATTCTGTTCCTTATCGCTTTGTGCGCCGCCGGGCTTTACTATGTTTTCCACAATCCGATGTACGTTTTGAAGAACGTGCCTGGGCTTTCCATTGAGGAGATCTCGCTTAAACTCTGGCCGCCCGGCGTCAAAATTAAAAACGCCAGCTACACGACGGACACCTTTTATCTTTCCGCAGATCATGCGGTCGTGAGCGCGACGATCCATTCTTTCAAGGGGCTTAGAGAAAAGGATCCCCAGGCTTGCTTTATCGAGGCGTATGTTTCCAACGCTGTTTTTGAACTCAGTGAGAGCGCTGGCGAGGAGGAAGCGTCACCCAAAAATTATGAGGAGCTGATCAGGACGCCTTTCCTTTTCAACGTCAGCTTTGACGACGCGAAAGTGCGTTTGAGCGAGCCTAAGATGACGCTTTCGTTGTCCGGCCATCTCGCCAACGCTTATGAAGGAAGCCATTATTCCCTGACGGGCTCTGTTTCCACGGCTGTTTCCGAGACTTTGCTGCCTAATGGCGGGGAGAACGCCAGTCTTGTTTTGACCGGCGGACTTGACGGGAACATCGTAAGGCTGGAATGCAAGGGAAGAAGCACCGGCGACATCCTCGATTTGGCAGGGATGGACCGCAGGACCGTTACCATGGACGAAGTGAAGTCGACTTTGAACTTCAGTTCGCGCGTGGATTGGAAACTTTTAAGAAACGCTTATCCCAAAGATCTTCCTCAGGCCTTTACCAACGTGAACGCCAAGCTCGCCATGCGCGTCAGGAACATGGAGGCCATGATGGGGAAGATCATAGTCACCAATTTGACTTTGAGATCCGATCTCAAGACTGAGAATTTCCTTAAGGAAAGGGCTAATTACACTTCTCAGGCCTCCTGGCTTTTCCACACTATAAAAGGCGGCTTCGACTGCTCCTGCAGCGCCATAACCTTTACAAATCTGGCGCCGCATGCCATAAACGTCAAGGAATCGAAAGCGGTTGCATATCTGAAAAAGAACGGCCTTGTTTTGAGCAACCTTTATCTTTCCACCATGAAGGGCCAGTTCACCGGCCGGGCGGACATTTCGTCAAGAAAAATTCAGGGCCAGGATTCCTATCTGCCTTATATCGAGCTTGATTTGAAAAGCCAGGACATCGACATCGGTCTCTTCTGCGACCTTTTCGACCTGAGGCAGAACCGTATGGACGGAAGACTCAGCGGGGAACTGCACACCGCTGTCTTTGGCAAATACGTCAAGGCGTTGAAGGGGAAACTGTACGCCAACGAGCAGGGGACGTTCACGCTTGGACAGGCCGAGACATATCTGCAAGGCATGGAGGCCGGGTACGGGAAAGACGTGGCAAATATTCTTGCTTCTCGCTTGAAAAAATATCCCTACAAGACGGCCTCTGTAGAACTGTCCTATGAAAATAAAGTGACTACTGTGACGTTCGATCTGGAAGGCGCCAACGACAACAGCCATATCAAGCTTCCCGTCCACCTCCATTCTTCCTGGATGGATCTTTTGGACTTGGCGAAACAGTTCAAATAGTCTATGAAAAAAATTATCCTCTCCATAATTGTTCTGATCGCGCTTGTTCTATTGGGCATAAAGCTCTATTACAGCGAGCAGCTGAAAATAGCTTTCAACCGCCCGAAGTATCTTTATGACGGGCGGCACTACCTTACGGGCAACAACGAGAGCGCCCTTATGCTGGTAAGGAACGAACTTTTGATCGGCAGGGGAGACGAAGTCTCCAACCGCTGGGATAAGGCCGTGAGAGTCGTTCCCGGCGGCGGCATCGAGATGATAGGCGAGGATAGCTTAAGCTTCACGACTTCCAGGAAGGGATACCGCAGCATGCTGAAACTGCGCCCGATGATGAAGGAGGACGCCGAAAAGGATAAGATTAAGCCGATAGAAGGACAGGGCGGCTGGGGCCTCTATCTCGAAAGGCGCCTCTATGACGGCGACGAGCTCAAGGGAATGGAAAGAGACTTGCTCTTTGACGAAAGCGGGCCCTGCTTTATGAGCCGCGCGCCGATCCCCGAGCGTATGGATTCCCCCGGGAAAGAGGGGGATTTTGCCTGTGACGACGATTACATATACGTCTATCACAACGGCCGCTGGCTAAGGTCGAAACTTGAAAACTGGTAATGGAAAAGCGCCTTTCGAGGCGCTTTTTTTCTTGTTGCCAGCATGACCTAAATTAGGTATAATAAATAAATAATCATAAATCTTATAAAGGAGCATTGTATGCAGAATTATTATTCTCCCATCGTCATCGAAAACAACGGCAACGGCGAAAGGCAGTACGATATTTACTCGCGCCTTTTGATGGACCGCATTATCTTTTTGGGCAGCCCCATAACCGACGAGGTGGCTAACCTTATTGTGGCCCAGCTCCTGTTTTTGAACTCCCAGGACTCCGAGAAGGACATTAGCCTTTACATAAATTCTCCGGGCGGCAGCGTCACGGCCGGTCTGGCGATCCTTGACACTATGCGCTTCATTCCCTGCGACGTCAGGACTTACTGCATCGGCCAGGCGGCCAGCATGGGCGCTTTGCTTCTGGCGGCCGGCAGCAAAGGGAAACGCTTTGCTCTGCCCAATTCCAGAGTCATGATCCATCAGGTCTTAGGCGGCTTCGAAGGTTCGGCGCCGGACGTCAGCGTCCAGGCCAAGGAGCTCTTCTATCTGAGGGATAAGCTGAACGATATTCTGGCTGCCTGCTGCGGCAAGACGCCTGAGCAGGTTGGCAAGGACACCGAGCGCGACAATTTCATGACGGCTCAGGAGGCTCTGTCGTACGGCATTATCGACAGCGTTGTTGAAAAAGCCGGGGAGGAGAAATGAGCCCCCGTTATCCGAAAAAATCGGAGCGTGACGTGCCTTTCTGCTCCTTTTGCGGCAGGGAGGCGACCAAAGAGAATCCCTTGGTCTCCGGTCTCTACGATGACAACGTTTTCATCTGCGGTTCCTGCGCCCGCTCCTGCACTTCCATCGTCAGCGAGAATGCGACTTTCGACGAGGAAGTGAAGCTGAGGACGCCTAAGGAGATCAAGGAGTACCTCGACGAGTACGTCATCGGCCAGGATTCGGCCAAACGCTCCATCGCGGTCGCGGTCTACACCCATTACCTCAGGCTCATGTCGCATTTGAGCGCCATCGGTAAGCCCGAGCTTACAAGGTCTCTGAAGGATGCTCCCGCAAAGAATGACAGCGACATAGAACTGGACAAAAGCAATATGCTCGTCATAGGCTCGACCGGCACGGGCAAAACGCTTCTGGCCAAGACGCTGGCCAGGATGATGAACGTGCCGTTCGCCATCACGGACGCCACGACGCTCACCCAGGCCGGCTACGTAGGCGAGGACGTTGAGAACGTCATCCTTCAGCTTCTGCAGAACGCCAACTTCAACGTGGCCAAGGCGGAGTGGGGCATAGTTTACATCGATGAGATCGACAAGATCAGAAAGACTGGCGACAACGTTTCCATCACGAGGGACGTTTCCGGCGAGGGCGTCCAGCAGGCGCTCCTCAAGATCATGGAGGGAACGATCGCCAACGTGCCTCCGAAGGGCGGCAGGAAGCATCCCCTGGAGGAATACATCAAAGTCAACACGACGAACATTCTCTTCATCTGCGGCGGCGCCTTCAACGGCCTGGACAAGATCGTCGCCAGGAGACTGGGGAAAGGCCAGGTCGGTTTCGACGGGAACAAAAAGCGCCTTAAGGAAACGGACGAGCTTCTGGCTCAGGTTGACCAAGAAGATCTTATCGCCTACGGCATGATCCCGGAATTCATAGGCCGTCTTCCCGTGATCACTCCTCTCAACGATCTGAAAAGGGAAGACCTCATCAGGATCCTGACCGAGCCGAAGAACGCCATCATCCGCCAGTACCAGTCCATCTTCGCCATGAGCGGCAAGACTCTCACTTTTGAAAGAGAGGCGCTTGAGTGGATCGCGGACAAGGCCATTGAGAAAAAGACGGGCGCCAGGGGCTTGAGAGCCATAATTGAGAAATTCATGACGAATCTCATCTACACTCTCCCGGAAGCGGGGGAGAAGAAGGAGTTCGTCGTCAGAGTAGAAGACCTTAAGAAAGGAACAGATATTTAAAACATGGAATTAAGCAAGAACAAAGAAAAAGAAAAATTAGAATTCCCCTTGACCATACCGATGATCCCGGTGAGGGACATGGTGGCCTGCCCGTATCTGGTCAGTCCGATACTTGTCGGCCGCCCTTCCTCCATCAGGGCCCTGGAAGAAGCTCAGGACACCGGCAAGATAATTTTCATAGCGACCCAAAAGAAAGAGCAGACCGACGATCCCAAGCAGAAGGATCTCTACCAAATAGGAACAGTTGCGAGAATACTGCAGCTGCTGCGCCAGGACGAGACGGTCAGCGTGCTGGTGGAAGGCTTGGCCTGCGCCGACATCGTGAAGACTTCCAGCAAGTTTTTCACCATGGCGACCGTCAGCGAGCATGCGCTTGAAAAGAACATGACGAGCCTGGAATGCAGCGCCATGCGCCGGGCGGTCTTTAAGCTTTACTCGGAGTACGTTTCCAAAAACCCCAGGCTCTCGGAAGAACTGATGCGCTCCTTGGGATCGGAAACGGACGATCTGAAATTCTATTACCTGGTGATAGGGAATCTTTTCATCAGAAACGACGAGAAGATGAAGCTTCTTGAGTGCACGCAGCTGAAAGAGGGTTTTAGGAAACTGCTTGAGATCTTGTCAAGGGAGACGGAGCTTCTGACGATGGAGCACAAGATCCTTGACGACGTCAAGCACCGCATCGACGACCAGCAGAAATCCTACTTT
>JAFYIM010000061.1 GCA_017538635.1 bacterium | reverse complement strand
GCGATGAAGAGCAGAGCCAGAATAGCCCGGAAATACCAGAGGTCGTACCAGGTCCCGAAGCTGCCGCCCAAAAAGATCGCGATAGCGCCCAGCGTTCCGTAGGTAAGGCACATGCCCAAACCGTACACGGAGCCTAGAAGGAAGCCCCTCTTCGGCCCGGCCTTGTCATACTTCGCGCCAAGGACTGCCAGCGTCATGGGAATGACCGGCAGAACGCAGGGCGTTAGGTTCAGAAGGAAGCCGCCGACAAAGAGCATCAAAAGCGCCAGAAGCCCGAAGGCGGGGGCGGCGGACTGTTCCTCCTGGCCTTTCAGGAAAGTCAGAAGATCCTTGGGAGAGAGATAGCCGTAGGAGCGCCTGACTTCTTTGAAGGGCAGGCCTTTTTGGACTTTGGCGGCGGGCGCGGAAGAAGCGGCGCCGTCCGCTTTGCCCTCCTTATCCGATATCACGACCGTGCTGGGAGGATAGCAGACGTCCTTGTCGCAGCAGCGGAAATTGATGGTCAGAGGAGGCGCCGCCGAAACGGCGAACTCGAAGCTCTTCTTATAGACGTCTTCGCCCTCCGAATTTTTTTGCGGGGAAGGAAGTTCCGGAACGACATTGTTGACGGTGAAGCCGGCGTAAAGGTAGGCGCCGGCTTTTACGGTCGCCTTCACTTGGGAGATGCCCTCTTCCGCTTTGACGAGCGAAAAAGAAACAGGCTGCTTTTCCGCACCGGCGGCAAAAACAGCCGCCGCGAAAAGAACCAAAGGAAGCCCAATATTTTTAAGGAGTGTATTCATACTATTAATTCTAGCATAAAGAGGGCGATTCGGTCTGTTTACCCCAAAGGGCTTTTTTTGTAAAATTAAGCCACTAAGGAATACTCATGCGTTGCCTGCGTTGCGGAAAAGAAGCGGCCCCCAACAGCGCCTACTGTGCGAGCTGTGGGAAAAAAGCCAATCCGAACCAAAAGTCCCCGGAAAGACCTGAACGCAAATATCAGGATCTGTACGACGAGGACGGCGTTCTCACGTTTGACCCTGGGAAGGAGACTTACCACGACCGCGAGGACGAGGAAGAGTCGAACGAACAATACTTTTCCGAAAGGGACCGCGCTTATCACAGGCAGCTTGAGGAAAAGCGCCTAAAAAGGGTCATAATAGTCGATCCCAAAAATCCCGGGAAAGACATTTACATTCCCAACAGCCTCTTAAGCTCCATTATTTTTACGATCGTCTTTTTCCAGCCCCTGGGTTTTATAGCGATCTATTACGCGGTCAAATGCAACCGCTGCATCGCCAGAGGGGACAAAACGAGCGCCTTGCGCGCTTCCAAGATAGCGCGCCTCTGGATCATCCTTACGATCGCGATCTCCTTAGCGCTCTTATTCCTGGCCGGCGAAATGGGAAAATCTGCCGAAAAGAAAGAAACGCAAACCAATATTGAACAGACAGTCGACAATAATCAATAAATAAAAGGAAAACTTATGGAAGAATCGAAAGCTTACGTCGCTTCGCAGTTTTTGGCGAAGACGAGTTCCGGCGAAAACGTGAACGCCTACACCTTGCAGGGCGCGGGCGGAGTCAAAATGGAAGTCAACAACTACGGCGGGAAAATAACCAAGCTGTTCCTGCCCGACAGAAAGGGAGAGCTCAAGGACTGCATCCTGGGCTTCAACGACGTCGAGGGCTACGAGAAAGTGGACGCCTACCTTGGCTCTTTGATCGGCCGCTACGGCAACCGCATCGCCTTTGGCAAATTCACGCTCGACGGAACGGAATACAAACTGCCGACTAACAACGAGCCGGGAGGCCTTCCCTGCTGCCTGCACGGAGGCCTTAAAGGCTGGGACGCCAAAGTCTGGAAACCCATCCCCTTCCAGGAAGGCGACACGGTCGGCATCATATTCACTTATGAAAGCGCGGACGGTGAAGAGGGCTTCCCCGGGAACGTGAAAGTGAAAGTCACCTACACTCTGACGCCCGACAACATCTGGCGCATCGAGTACGAGGCGACGACTGACAAGCCCACGCCCATCAACATGACCCAGCACGTTTACTTCAACTTCCACGGCGAAGCGGAAGGAACGATCCTTGACCACGACCTCACGCTCTTTGCAGACAAGATGACGCCGACGGACGCCGGCCTTATCCCGACCGGTGAGATCACTTCCGTCAAAGGCACGCCCTTCGACTTCACGACGCCGCACAAGATCGGCGAAAGGATCAGGGAAAACGACGAGCAGTTGAAAAACGGCAAGGGCTACGACCACAACTTCGTCCTGACGGAACCAAGCAAAGACGGAACGCCCGTCAAGGCAGCGGAACTCTACGAGGAAAAATCCGGACGCTACCTGGAAGTCTGGACCACGGAGCCCGGCATCCAGATCTACAGCGGCAACTACCTGGGCCCGCATATAAAGGGCAAATCCGGCGTTCCTTACAGCGAGAACGGAGGCCTGGCCATGGAGACCCAGCACTACCCCGATTCCCCCAACAAGCCTCAGTTCCCCACGACCATCGTCCGTCCGGGCGAGACTTACAGGACCGTTACCGAGTACCGGTTCGGGGTCAAGTAATTGTAAAAAAAATTGGCTTTCACTATAATTTAATCGCTAAAAGACGTATTCTGCGTCCGGAACGCGTTCCGGGCGCTTTAACAACTTATCAATGGAGAAAAACATGAAAAACATCTACGGCGCTCTTTGCTGCGGTCTGGCGCTCTTAGCCTACGGCTGCGCCACCGCTCCCGAAAGCGAAGCTCCGGCCCCCGCTGAAGCCCCGGAAACCCCGGCGGTTCAGGAAGTCCAGGAAGTCCAGGCGGCTCCTGAGTCCAAAGCCAGCGTAACCACAAAGTTCTTCGCCAAGAACAAACTTGGCCAGACCGTCATGCAGTACACCCTAAAGGGCGCCGGCGGCGTGGTCATGGATGTCATAAACTACGGCGGCAAAGTCGTCCGCCTCTATCTGCCTGACAAGAACGGCGAATCCAAGGACTGCACCCTGGGCTTCAACGATGTCGCCGGCTACGAGACCGTCGATCCCTATTTCGGCTCCATCATCGGCCGCTACGGCAACCGCATTGCCAACGGTCTCTTCGTCATTGACGGCGTCACCTACCGTCTGCCCACCAACAACGAGCCCGGCGGCATTCCCTGCTGCCTGCACGGCGGCGCGGCCGGCTGGGACACCAAGATCTGGAACGCCGAGCCCTTCCAGAACGGCGACAATGTCGGCGTAGTCTTCACCACCACGAGCCCCGACGGCGACCAGGGATTCCCCGGCAAAGTCGAAGCCAAGGTCACCTACACGCTTACTCCGGAAAACGTCTGGAGGATCGAGTATGAGGCCGTCCCCGACAAGAAGACCCCCATCAACCTCACCCAGCACATTTACTTCAACTTCAACGGCGAAGCGGAAGGCACGATCCTCGATCATGAGCTGACGCTCTGCGCGGACAAGATGACCCCGGTGGACGCCGGCCTCATCCCGACCGGCGAGATCACCCCGGTCGCCGGCACGCCCTTTGACTTCACCACTCCGCACAAGATCGGCGAGAGAGTTGACACCAAGGGCGACAAGCAGCTTGAATACGGCAACGGCTACGACCACAACTTCGTCCTGACCAATCCTTCAAAGAACGGCGAACTGGCTCAGGCCGCGGCCCTCTACGACGCGAAATCCGGCCGCTACATGGAAGTCTGGACGACCGAACCCGGCATTCAGTTCTATTGCGGCAACTTCCTGACCGACAAGATGGTCGGCAAACAGGGCAAACCCTATCAGTTCAGAGGCGGTCTGGCGCTCGAGACTCAGCATTATCCCGATTCTCCCAACCAGCCCAGTTTCCCCACCACTATCGTTCAGCCCGGTCAGGTTTACAAGACCACGACCGAATATCGCTTCGGCACCAAGTAAGGAGCAAAAATGGGTATTGTTGACATTATCATTTTCTTCGCGTTCATCGCCTGCGTGATGGTCGTCAGCCTTTGGAAAAGCGGCGGCGAAGCGGGCAAGAGCGCTGACGATTACTTCCTGGCCGGCCGCGGCCTCTCCTGGTGGCTCATCGGTTTCTCCCTGATCGCCGCCAATATCTCCGCCGAACAGTTCGTCGGCATGTCCGGACAGGGCGCCGGCGCGGAAGGCCTCTCCTGCGCTTCCTGGGAATGGATCGCAGCCATCGCGCTCGTCGTCGTGGCTTTCGCGCTGCTGCCCTATTTCCTTAGGTCCGGCATCACCACCATCCCGGAATTCCTGGAGATTCGCTACAACCACTGGGCCCGCGCTTTCATGACCGTCTCCATGATGGGCATCCTGATCGTGGCCTCCCTTATCGGCGTCACCTACGCCGGCAGCCTGGTCATGCAGCAGCTCTTCCAGCACCTCGGCTGGAATTTGCCCTTCTGGTCATGCTGTCTGATCATGGGGTGCTTGGCGGGCGTTTACGTAATGGTAGGCGGCCTCAAGGCCTGCGCCTGGGCTGACCTGCTTCAGGGCTCCGCTCTTATAGTGGGCGGCGCCGTTATCGCCTACTTCGCCATGAAGGCTCTGGGCAGCGCAGCTCCCGAGACTCTGACCGGCGCCAAGGATGCGGTGACCTCCGCTTCCGCCGGCGCAATAGAGCGCTTCAGGGAACTCAACGAAGCCAAGCTTCATATGGGCAGAGAAGCCACCGACGCGGCCATGCCCTGGACGATCCTCATAATCGGCATCTGGATCCCGAACTTCTACTATTGGGGCTTGAACCAGTACATCACCCAGCGCATTCTGGGCTCCGGCTCTTTGGCCGAAGGTCAGAAAGGCATTGTGCTGGCGGCTTTCCTGAAGCTGATCATTCCGTTTGTGATCGTCATCCCCGGCATCATCGCCTTCAACCTCTTCGCCAAAGATCTGGCGGCGAAACCCGATGAAGCCCTGGGCCTCCTCATCACCAGGCTCATCCCGCAGGGCGTCGGCCTTATGGGCTTTGTTCTGGCGGCGCTTTTGGGCGCCATCGTCTCCTCGCTGGCGGCCGTTTTGAACGCGACCTCTACGCTCTTCACGATGGACATCTATCAGCGCTATATGCGCCCCTCTGCCTCCCAGAAAGAGATCGTGCTGTTCGGTCGTCTGACCATCGTCGTCCTTCTGGTCATCGGCATCGTGGTCGCCTCCTTCCTGAACGCGCAGTCCATCTTCGCCTACATCCAGAAGATGCAGCTGTACGTCTCCCCGGGCATCGTGGCCGTCTTTATCTTCGGTCTCGTGAACCGCAGGGGCGCCCGCTGGATCGGCGCTTTGGCGCTGCTCCTCTCCCCGATCATCTACTACCTCCTGTCCACTTTCGGCTGGAGCCTCCTGCCGGGAGCCGCCTCCTTCGTTCCTGAAGTCTGCGGCTGCGTGGTCATAGACGGCGTGGTGCAGCCCATGCACTACCTCTGGGCCGCTTCCTACAACCTGATCATCACGCTCGTCATTATGTTCGTCTTGGGCGCCATCTTCAAGATGGAAGAGCCCATTTCCTTCGAGTCCAGCACCAAGCTTGACATGAAGCCCTCCACGGCCGCCCTCGTTTTCGGCGTCATCGTGGTCGTGCTGACCGTCGCGCTCTACGTTTACTTCTGGTAAACCGCCCGTCGCTTAAAGCGAACCACGAACCAACAAAACCTTCCCGGTCAACACCGGGAAGGTTTTTTCTTACATTTTACAAACTTTGTGATATAAAAT
>JAFYIM010000515.1 GCA_017538635.1 bacterium | reverse complement strand
CGCTTTTTCCAAGCCTTCCAGCTTTTCCTCCGTGTCCTTTTGGCGCGCTTCCAGAGAAAGATCCTGGGGCGGCGTCTGGAACATCAGCTCGAACTCATCTACCATCTGCTCAGGACTCGTGACAAGCGTCGCGCCTTCCCTTATGAGATTGTTCGTGCCAGCCGAAAGTGGAGCCGTCACAGGTCCTGGCACGGCGTAAACAGTACGGTTATATTCCGCGGCATAATGGGCGGTGATAAGGGACCCGCCCTTTTCCCTTGACTCGACGACGAGCGTTGCCCTCGCCATGCCGGCGATAAGGCGGTTGCGCAAAGGAAAAGAGCCTTTGCCGATGGCCCTGTGCCAGGCGTACTCAGTTATTACTGCGCCCTTTTCAGCAATCTCGTCGAAGAGCCTTTCGTTGCCCTTGGGATAAACGTAACCAAAGCCGTAGCCCAGGAGCGCAATCGTTCGTCCGCCTACCGACAGCGCGCCCTCATGAGCCGCGGTGTCTATTCCCAGCGCCATGCCGGAAACGATCGGAATTCCGGCCTCGGCAAGCCTGGCCGCCCAGCGGTAGGCAATGTGGCGCCCGTATTCCGTGGCATCCCTGGATCCAACTATCGCCAGCGCTTCATTGTCGTTGGCTGAGAGTTTCCCTTTCATGTAGAAAAGTAAGGGATGATCGAAGATCTGCTTCAGAAGCTCCGGGTAATCGGGATCATAGAAAGTGACCAGCCTGATCTTCTCTTTTTTTATGATATCCCAAGCCTTGGCAAGATCCACTTCTTTCTGCCAATTCGTGAGCCTTGTGGAATAATCGCCGGAAAGAAAATCTATTTCCGGCGCTTTCTTCTCTTTCGGGAGGGAACGGAAGATCTCGGAGGGCGAGCCGAAATATTCCAAAAGCCTTCTGGCAGAGATCGGTCCGACGCGCAAGTGGTTCAATATCAGAAGGGCATCGATATCCGTCACGGCTATTCTTCCTCAAGAGAAATCGTTTCGCAGCTCTCCAAACGCAAGGTTACATTCTTTTCGTTTTCCCGTTCGTTGGAAACAAGCCTTACGAAACCAAAGGCTATCGTCAGCGCGACGACGAGCCAGGCTGCCAGGTACTCGCCGCGTGTGAGCATTTATTTTTTCTCCGAAAACTCTTTAAGTTCTTCTTCGGTGACCGGCCTGGGCTCGAATCCGGGAACCGTTTCCCACTTTTGCAGCAAAACGGTTATCCTTGGCCTCACGAAGCCGAAAGGAACCGTGGAGGAAATGAGCAAAGGCGTTTTGGTCTTTTCTTCCAAATATATGGTCACGTCCCTGTCAAGCTCAAGAAGACCTTTAAAAACTTCCTCTTTCTTGAGGTTCAAGGGCTTTATGACCACTTTCATCGCATGGAAGTTGCCGACATCTTTTATAGGGAGGATCGTCTTCTCGACCACTTCCACTCGGAGATGGAATATCTTGTCAGTCTCGACAAGCTTCACTTCCGTATAGTCGCCGACGTTGGAGCCGAGCCTGGCCCTGACTTTGAAGGCGCCGCCGAAAATATCGTCTACATCGTGACCGGCGTCAATAACGCGGCGCACCTTGTAAGTGACCTTGTCCTTTTCAAGGCGCGTATAAGTCATCTTGTTGGTCACGCGGTCGAAAAGCAGCTTGCGTCCGCGGCGTTCCGTGCCGTACTGCTCAAGATCGTGAAAAAGCGATTCGCCGCTGTAGCGGGCGACCTGGGCCGCCAAACGCACGTCAGCCAGATAAACGAGATAATCTCCGTAGCAGCGCCCGGTGAAGCAGTAGGTCGTGCGGCCTTCAAAATTGCTGGTGAAAGTTTCCTGCGTCACCGTGCCGATCGGCAGAAAACCGACGGCGTAGGCTTTGTAGGTCAGTTTTTCGCCAACCGGGTGAACGTCGCTTGCGCTAGCGTAAAGGCTAGCGATAAAAAAGCAAAGACTCACCGCGCACGCGCAGTGAGTCTTAAATATGAACTTTAGATCCATCTTCGGCTTAGTAGCCCCAGCCGGCGTACTCGTCCGTGGTGAACAGCCATTCGGCGTTCTCTACGGTCTTGTAGGTCTCGTGAACGATCTCATCATCCGGGTAGATGTAAGAGAGATCCTGAATAGCCGTCTGCGTATCCTTAGCGGTCGTAGAGCAGCCGACTAAAGCGAGAGCCATGGCCAAAAGAACCAAGATGCGCATATTTCCTCCGTATCTATGGTAGATTAACTTATTCATTCGATTAATAAACTGCTGGTATTCTAGCAAAAGAGCCTTTGGGTGTCAACTCACCACTCGATCTCCTTGCGTTCCTCCTCGGTCGGCAGCCAGGGGGTGTCCCAAGGCCACGTGGGTATTTCGAAGATAGTGTACAGCGTATGGTTGCGAGCGTTGGTCCCCAGGACCAGAAGGTCGAAGACACCGCCGACCACTCTGATCACAGAGAAGTTGGCTCCGTCTATGATACCCATGGGCATACCGTAGGGAATATAGTTCCAGCTGTATAGACAGGAATAATAGCAGGTGCGGGCCGGCAGCTCGATGAGGGAACAGCCGATGTTGGCGAGACCTCTTAAAAGCCCTTTGCCCATAGTGTGGTCGGGATCCGGGGCCATTGAGTCGAAATCCCTATCAGCAGCGACGAGGGAAAGCGAAGCAAAAAGAGCCAGTAAAACTGCCAGAAACGTGATCTTCTTCATATAAATTTCCAGTT
>JAFYIM010000060.1 GCA_017538635.1 bacterium | reverse complement strand
GTTCGTGCCGTCGGTGCAGACAATGGTGTGCCCGACTTCAACCGCGTTGAAGAAGGGGCCGTGCATGACTTTGCCTTCCACTACCAGACCGGATCCCAGGCCGGTTCCCAGCGCAAGGGCCAAAAGGCATTTGGCGCCCTGTCCCCCGCCCTTCCAGTATTCGCCGAGCGCAATAACGTTCGCGTCGTTGTCGATCTGGGAAGGGACGCCAGCCTCAATGGAAAGGAATTCGCCGAGCCTGGTCCCGGTCCAATTGGGAATATGCGCCTGCATGTAATCGATGACGCCTGTCGCGTTGTTGACGGTGCCGGGAGAACCCGCGGCGATGCCGACGATCTTCTTGCCGCATTCCATCTGAAGGGAAATGATCTTCTTAAGGGAGGTAAGCAACGCCTCGCGTCCTTCCGAGGCGTGCGAGGGCGTGTAGCTGAAATCGCTGATGTTGCCTTCCCTGTCCACCAGGTCGGCTTTCAGGTTCGTTCCGCCGATGTCTATAGCTATGACGTATTCTTTTTCCATAATATTAAGCCTCCTTTAACATTGCAAAAAGATCCTGAAGCTTCGTCAGTTTTTCCTTAGCTTCAGCAAGTTTGTTCTTTTCTTTCTCTATGACTTCGGCGGGCGCGTGGGAAGTGAAGCTAACGTTACCGAGTTTCTTTTCCAAAGACGCGACGTAGCCTGTGACTTCGCCTATCTGTTTCTCAACTTTCTTCCTTTCGGCCGGGATATCGACCGAACCGTCGAGCTTAAGGTAGATGGCGACTTCCGGCGCGACCTGGCAGGGCATGGCGCCCTCCGGCTTGAATGCGCAGCTTATGGTCAGTTCGCCGGCCGTCAAAAAGCGCGTCAATGTTTCGCGCTCGCCTTCCAGGAATCTCTCCAGCTCCGCGTTCTCAGGACGCAGCACAAAAGAGGCTTTCTGGCCCGGGCCGATATTGAAGGCGCTGCGCATGCTGCGGCCCAAACTGATGAGCTCGTATTTGCGCATGACGTAAGCCAGGCGCAGTTCGTCGCACCAATTGCCGGCAACTTCCGGCCACTCGGCGTTAATGAGCATTGGGCGCTTCTGTTCGGTTATTGCGAGCAGATTCGCGTAGATCGCTTCCGTTTCAAAAGGCATCATGGGATGCAGCAATCTCAGGGCCGTCTCTATGACAGTGGCCAAGACCGCCTGGCTTCCCGCCTTTTTGGCGCCTTCCTGCCTCAAGACAGGCTTGATGGCTTCAAGGTACCAGTCGCAGAATTCGTTCCACATGAAGTCGTACATCTTGTTGGCGTACTCATGGTAGCGATATCCTTCTATGGCAGACGTCACTTCCTTTACGGTCTCCTCCAGGCGCGTTATGATCCATTCCTCGTCGGCGTTGAGAGGAGCAATTTCGCCTTTTTCCAAAGCGGCTTTCAGCTCTTTAAGAGTGTAGAGCGGCGTGGAGGCGTCAAGGTTCTGCATGGCGAAACGCGAGGCGTTCCAGATCTTGTTGCCGAAGTTGCGGCCGATTTCGAACTTCGCGCTCGTCAGAAGCGCCAGGCCTTCCTTCTTCTGCGTTTCCTCGTTGGCCCAGCGCGTAGCCATCGTCTTCTTGCAGGAGGGGCACTCGAGCGTCTCGGCCTTCATGTTCTTTTCCGTCTGAGGGAAGAGCGTCTCGCAATGCGGGCATCTGTATTGGACGGGCACGCGCATGTCCTGCGTGTCGCTCGACATCTGCGTCATGGAGAACCTGAGGGCGTCCGCTCCGTACTGCGCGATGATGTCCTCGGGATCGACGCCGTTGCCTTTCGACTTCGACATGCGTTTTCCCATGCCGTCCAAAATGGTCACGTGGATCATGACGTCCCTGAAGGGCACGTTGTTAGTGTTGAAGTGCGCCGTCATGACCATTCTGGCCACCCAGAGGCTGATGATGTCGCGGTTCGTAATAAGGACGCTGTTGGGATAGAAGGTCTCGAACCTTTCGTTTTTGTCCGGCCAGCCTAGCGTGGAGTGCGGCCAGAGAGCCGAGCTGAACCAGGTGTCTAAAACGTCCTCTTCCTGCTTGATCTCGGCCTTGGGAAGTTTGGTTTCCGGCTTGAAATCCTCTATAGAGGAGCAGAGCAAAAACTGATCGTGCTCCTGATCGTAACGATAGCTGACTTCTTCGTTCCCGGCGAAGGCAGCTTTCATATCTTCCTCAGTAGCGCCTTTCACGTACCAGATGGGGATGCGATGCCCCCACCAAAGCTGGCGGCTGATGGGCCAGTCGCGCTTTTCGCTTAGCCAGTCAAGATAAGACTTGGCGAAACGCGCGGGATGGAATTTGATCTTGCCGCTTCTCACCGCTTCCATGGCGGCTTCCGCCATGTCGGCCATAACGACGAACCACTGGTCGGAGAGATAAGGCTCGATGGGCGTTTTGGAGCGGTCGGAATGGCCTACCTGCGTGGTGTAAGGCTCAGTCTTCAGAAGGTCGCCGCTCTCCTCCAGGGCTTTCACGATAAGAGGACGCGCTTTCAGTCTGTCCATGCCGGCGAACTGCCCGGCCACTTCGTTTAAGGTTCCGTCGGGATTGAGAATGTTGATTTCCGGCAGCTTATTCCTTTTGCCGCAAAGGTAGTCGTTGGGGTCGTGGGCGGGCGTCACCTTTACGCAGCCCGTGCCGAATTCCCTGTCCACCAATAGTGCGTCGCCAATAATGGGGATTGGGCGCTTGACCAAGGGCAAAATAACGTTCTTGCCGATCAGATGTTTGTAACGCTCGTCTTCGGGATGCACCGCCACGGCGGTGTCGCCAAAGAATGTCTCCGGGCGGGTGGTCGCCACTTCCAGATACTCGTCGCTCCCCTCGACCTGATACTTCAGATGCCAGAGGTTGCTCTTCACCGTCTCATAGACGACCTCGTCGTCGGAAACGGAGGTCTGAAGCTTCACATCCCAGTTGACCAGTCTTTTGCCCCTGTAAATAAGGCCGGCTTTGAACATGCCAAGGAAAGTAGTCCTGACCGCCTTGGCGCACACCGGATCAAGCGTGAAGCGCAAATGCTCCCAGTCGCAGGAACAGCCCATGGCGCGCAGCTGCCTTAGAATGCGGCCGCCATACTGCTCCTTCCACTGCCAGATCCTCTTTACCAGCTCTTCCCTGCCGAGGTCATGGCGCGTTTTGCCTTCCTTCTCAAAGATGTTCTTCTCCACGACAGCCTGCGTCGCGATGCCGGCGTGGTCGGTGCCGGGCTGCCAGAGCGTCTTGCAGCCAAGCATTCTGTGATATCTGATCTGGATGTCCTGAAGGGTGTTGTTTATAGCGTGGCCCAGGTGCAGCGCGCCCGTGACATTCGGCGGCGGCATCATGATGCAATAGGGTTCTTTTCCTGGTTTTCCTTCCTTGGGAGAGAAACTGCCGCTCTCTTCCCAGGAAGCGTAAATTGTCTTCTCGTGGTCTTTCGGGTTGTACTGTGAAGCGATTTCCATAAAACGAATAATCCTTGTTTTAGTAAATGATATTAATTCTTTATTATATCAAATTAAGGATTATGCTAAAATATAGGTACTATGAAAAACGTCATACTATTCTTTTTGGCTTTTTTGCTCCTCGGCTGCACCAAGGACGATAAAACTACTTTGACCGTCGCCACCTCCCCCGATTCCCCTCCTTTCGCCTTCAAAATGGCCGGAGAAGTTTGCGGCGTGGACATCGATCTGGTCAGGGAGATCGCCAAAGACAGCGGCAAGGAGATCGTGATCCTGGAGATGCCTTTCGGAGAACTTCTGGAAAGCGTCCGCTCCGGCAAGGCCGACCTGGCCGTGGGCACTATCTCCATAACCAAGGAAAGGCAGAAGATCGTCGCTTTTTCCGACTCCTATTACAAAACGGGATGCGTAATAACTTCGCCTCTTGCTAGGTCCGTTACCAGCGCGAACGACCTGCAAGGGAAAAAAGTCGGCATAACGCAGGGAGCCAGGATCACCGAACTATGCCTTGAAAAGGGCGCGTCGGTCGTCCCCTATTCCAACTCCTGGGCTATCGCCGAAGACATCGTTGCCGGTAAGCTGGACTGCGCCATAAACGACGCCCCCATGGCCAGGGCATACGCCATGGGGAAGGACGAACTCGCCATAACCTCCCCTTTCATCAGCGAGGACAATTACGGCGTAGCCTGCGGAAAAGATAGTAAAGCCCTTCTGAGATCTGTCAACAAGACCATCAAAAAAATGAAAAGATCCGGTGAACTGCGAAAGCGCATCGACAGCTGGACGCGTTTAACGGATGAAAAAATAAAACGTTAAAACAAATCAGGGCCCGTACGATGAAAAAACACATTTCCATCCTGATAGTGGCGCTTCTCGCGCTAAGCACCGCCTGCCCGCTGCTCGCAGACGGGACGAATGAGAACTTCAAGCTGCGCGTCGGCACTTACAACATCCAGGGCGCGTCCTGGGTAAGGCAGAACTACACCACGCTTGTGAAAGATTGCAAAGACGCTGGCCTTGACCTTGTGGGCTTCCAGGAAGTCGACAGGTTCACCAACAGGAGCCACTTCCTTGACATGATGAAGGAAATGTCCGTCTGCAGCAACGGCCGCTATCCGTATTACAAATTCAGCAAAGCCATAAACTACGACGACGGCGAATACGGGACCGGCATTCTGTCAAGCTTCCCCATCGAGTCCTTCGAAGTCATTCCTCTCCCGGGTCCCGGCGAAAGCAGGAGCTTGGGGCACGCCGTCCTCAACATCAACGGCACGCTGGTCGATTACTACAACACGCACCTGGAATGGGCGAACGCCTCCGGCAGGATGGCCCAGCTCAAATACATCAAGGAGACCTTTGAAAAATCCGAAACTTGGATCTTCACGGCCGACCTGAACACCCCGAAGCCTGAAGAGTACGCGCCCAGCTTCCCCTTTGCCAACTACGCCAACGGCCTTGAGACCGTGTATATCACGAACGAAGACGGCGCCATCGACAACGTCATCTCCACCAGGAACCGCTTCATACAGACCGGAACCGGCATGGTCAATACCGACGGCACCCATTCCGACCACAACATGCTCTGGGCTGACCTTGAGCTGCTGCCGGAACCCGCTCTAAGGGAAGACGAGGACGGCATAAAGTTCTACGTTGACGGCGAACCTATGAAAGGACTGCAGACCATCGGCTACGAAAAGATGTATTTCGATCCAGAGACCGGCGTCATGGAAAGCGAAGATTTCGACGACTACAGGTTCGAGGAATTCACCGCCTGCGGCAAGACGCTCTACCGCCTGACGGAAGACAAGGTGGTGGCCTACCCCTACATCACAGACCCCAACGGGCTGGACGTTACCGAACAGCTGACGAACGGCGACCTGACGGACTACCTTGACGGGCACGCGCACTGGTACGGCTGGCCCGAAGGACCCTTGTGGACCATCCAGGACGGCGTTCTCGTAATAGGCGGCGTTTACACGCTGAAACCTCAGGGATTCTCCCGCTTCAAAGACGAAATTAAGACCATCATAGTCGCTCCGCAGAATCCCGAGATCAAGTACGGCGGCGATTTCGGCGTCAGGACCGGCGTCATTTTGGAAAAGATCAATTCCGGCGTTTTCAAAGGCCTCGACAACGTCACGGCCTACATTCCGGAAAACGTTGAGCTCTCCCCCGCCGCCTTTGACGAAGGCGCCAACGTGACGCTAATGAGGACCGTGGGAAAAGACCTGACAGTCGCTCCCGCCACCGGCACCGGCATCGTCAACGACGGCGGCAAGACGCTTCTGAAACTGACCATAAAAGACGGCGACAAGGATCTTGTTCTTAAAGAAGGCCAGAAGATCGTCACGATCTACGACGACGGTGAGAAGAACAACGAGGGCGAATTCTTCTGCTCGGCCCTGAAATACAGCGCGCTGCAGCCGACCTATGACGGCGGCGTCTTCACTTTCGACATCTGCGCGCCGGTTGGACCGGACCAGTTCATCCCGCAGTATTCCGCGACCTATATCGTGAACATCTTCGTCCTCAACGCTGACGGCAGCGTGGCAGCCCAGGGCTCCACGCAGCAGTTCGCCGTAAAGTGCAACGACGATCCGATAGCAGAGGAACGCACTTCCGATTTCGTTTACCTGTCCGTGGACAACTATCTTGACATCGACCTCGGCGACTCCAAGTCCGTAACCGGCTTCGGCGCAGCCTACGTTCAGGACAGCAGGTACTACCAGTGGCAGCTCTACGGAACGAACGATAAGAAACTGCCCCTGTGCAAGTGGGACTTCCTCGGTGAAAAGGGCGACAAGACGCCTTCCAACAGCGGCATGTACACCATCGAAGTCAACGGCAACAAATACCGTTACCTGCGCATCTGCACGTCCTACGCCTCCAGCAGATGGACCGCCCTCTATTCCGAGATAAAAGTGGACGCTCATTCCGACGAGTATGATGACGAGGATTGGAGAAGCGACGAAAACGAACACTGGCATGTTTACATTGATAGCGACGTGGAAGTGCCCGGCACCAGAAGCGCGCACATAGAAGGCAATTGGGAGAAGGATTATGAAGGCGGCATCCAGACCAAGAGCTGCACCGTCTGCAAAAGAGTCCTTGCGCAGGAAGCCCTCGCTTATCCCGTGGTCTTTGACGCGGCCGGAACCGACGTGACCGCGAAAATGACCGACGGCAGCGTCAGCACCTACCTTGACGGCAACGCGCACTGGTACTTCATGCCCGAAACTCCTGTCTGGACCATCGAGCAGGGCGTTCTGGAAATAGGCGGCATCGGGCAATTGGAAGCCGGCCAGAACTTCGGCCGCTTCAACGACGAGATCACAACGATCATCGTCGCCCCCCAGGATCCTTCCATCAAATACGGCGGCGACTTCGGCGTCAGGACCAACGTGGTCTTGGAGAGCATAGGCAGCGGGGCTTTCGCTGGCCTCACCAACGTGAAAAAAGCTTACATCCCCGCCAACGTGACCTTGGCTGACGACGCCTTCGACGAGGGCGTTGACGTCCAGCTCTTCCGCACGGCGGCCAAATCTCTCACCGTCGCGCCCGCCACCGGCTACGGTCTCGTCAACGAAGGCGGCAAGACGCTCCTTAAGCTGACCATAAAGGACGGATCAAACGATCTGACGCTCGAAGCAGGACAGAAGATCGCCGTCCTCTACACTGACGGAGAAAAGAGAAACGAAGGCGGAACCTTCTTCTGCTCGACTATCAAATACAGCGAAACTCAGCCGACCTACGACAGCGGCGTCTTTACTTTCGACGTCTGCGCGCCCAACGGCGAGAACCAGTTCGTCCCGCAGTATGAACTTACATACATCGCCAACGTCTATGTTTTGAACGAAGACGTCACCATAGCGGCCCAGGGCTCCAGCCAACAGTTCGCCATTCGCTGCACGGAAGAGCCGATCTATTCGGAACGCACCGCGCGCTTCACCGAGAACAGCCCGGAGAACTTCCTCATTATCGACCTCGGCGCCAAGAAAGAGCTGCAGCAATTCAGCCTCGCCTACGGCAACTTCGACAGGTACTATCAGTGGCAGCTCTACGGCTCCAACGACAAAGACCTGCCGGTCTGCAAGTGGGACTTCCTGGGCGAAAAGAACGACAAGACCAGTTCGACGGAGGGCGCCTACTCCATCAACGTAACGGGCCAGTACCGCTACCTGAGAGTGCACACCTCGTACGCTTCCAGCAGATGGACCGCACTCTATGCGGAGGTCTCCGTGACAGCCAGCGATATCGGCTCAGATAAGGCCGAGAAAAAATAAGTTACAAAAACGCGAATAAAAAAAACTTCCGGCCGAAAGCCGGAAGT
>JAFYIM010000514.1 GCA_017538635.1 bacterium | reverse complement strand
GTACTTAAGGCACAACCACGAACTTTACTGTGCCGGACACCTTATGGAAGCGGCTGTCGCCCACTACTACACCACCGGCAAAAGAGATTTCTTAGACTGCCTCTGCCGCTACGCAGACCACATCTGCGAGACTTTCGGAACAAAGGAAGGACAAATGCGCGGCTACCCCGGCCATGAAGAGATCGAGCTGGCGCTGGTCAAACTCTACAAAGCCACCGGCAACAAAAAGTATCTCGACCAGGCTCTCTATTTCCTTGATGAAAGAGGCAAGGAACCTCTTTGGTTCGCCCTGGAAGAAGGGAAACGCGGCGGCAACACCAACCTCTGGGAACGCGACAAGAATTACCACCAGGTCCACAAACCCGTGAGGGAGCAGGACGAGGCCGTGGGCCACGCCGTCCGGGCGCTCTACCTTTACAGCGGCATGGCCGACGTCGCCAGGGAGACCGGCGATGAGAGTCTCCTTACAGCCTGCAAAAAACTTTGGAGCAGCGTTTGCGAGCGCAAGATGTACATAACGGGCGGCGCCGGACCGTACCTCGGCAATGAGGGCTTCGAGGGCGACTATGTCCTCCCCACTTCCCACATCTGCAACGAGACCTGCGCCGGCATCGCCAACGCCTTCTTCTGCCACCGCATGCTCACTCTTACCGGCGAAGCCAAATACGCCGACATCCTAGAAAAGATCGCCTACAACAACGGCCTTTCCGGCGTATCGTTGGACGGAAAATCTTTCTTCTACAACAACCAGCTTCTGACCTTCGACCCCGAGCCCGGCCAACCCAGGGACCACATGCGCGAAGGCCACGAGCATCCCGACCTCCACAGAAGGGAATGGTTCGGCTGCTCCTGCTGCCCGCCGAACCAGGCGCGCTTCGTCGCCTCGATAGGCGGCTACATCTACGCCAAGAAAGAAAATTCCGTTTACGTTAACCTCTTCATCGGAAGCGAGACGACCGTTCCCCTGAAAGACAACCATGTCAAGATCCAGCAGAAGACCAACTACCCCTGGGACGGCCAGGTCATAGTCAGCGTGGATCCCGAAAAGCAAGGCGAATTCGAAGTGGCGCTGCGCCACCCCTACTGGTGCCGCCAATACAACCTCTTCGTGAACGGGCAAAAATTCGACGCGCCGATGGTTAAAGGCTATCTCGTCATTAAGAGAAACTGGAAGAAAGACGACGAAATAAAATTCGTCATGGATATGCCGGTGGAAAGAGTTTACGCCAACCCCAATTCCAAGGAACTCAAGGGCAGAGTCGCCCTGCAGAGAGGCCCGGTAGTTTACTGCCTGGAGACCTGCGACAACGTAACAACCGACCTCGACAAGCTCATGCTTCCCAGAGACAACAAGATCGAAGCGAAATTCGAACCCAACCTCTTGGAAGGAGTCGTGACGTTGAGCGGCAAGGCTTTCCTGGAAGAGGATCCCAAGGAAAACTCTCCCCTCTACACCACAAAGCGCCGCATAGGCAAAGAAGTCGATTTCAAGGCCGTCCCCTACTACGCCTGGGACAATCGGGAACCCGGCAGCGTGATCGTCTGGCTCAGAGAAGAATAAACATCGCTAATCGTTTTTAACGAAGTTTAACCCAAGAATGACATTCTTGGCGTTCGCTTTTACAGAAATTTTTAGAATTTCCGTCGATTCTTCCGGAAGTTCCAAATTTTTGGCTACACCATCAGAACATATGGCTTCGGAAAACTTGTAATTTGAAGGGACATGGAAAGAGTATATTTCCTCAACATTGGGAACGCACCTTAATTTAAGCTTCAAAGAATGTTCCTTCCAATTTATATCTAAAACACTTTCCGCATCCATGCTCACATGACGTGTGGAGCCTATTAATTGCGGCCTATCAAGTTTTTCTCTTAATGCAACTACCGTCGTATGCCCAAATGTCAATGGTTCCCAATGGAGTTT
>JAFYIM010000513.1 GCA_017538635.1 bacterium | reverse complement strand
GGGACGCAAATCAAGGCCATGCACGCGTAGTCCGTGAGCGAGGGGTATATGCTGCGTTCGCACGATGCAAGCGTGCTTAGGGGTGTATGCTTCTTTCGCTGAGTAAAATTTGATAAAATAAAGCAAATGTACCACTTTGGGAGATATTAAATGAAAATGGCAATTTTACTCAGCATTGCGGCGTTCGTTTGCGCGGCGGCTTTTGCCGACGAAGCCTGGTCAGAAGGCGCCTATTTTAACGGCGATCCTATCACGGAGGAACCTATCCTTCTGCTTTCAACGGATCCTTTGTCTTACAGCAGCGCTCTGGCGAAGGGAGACCCCAAGTCTGTTGCCATCACCGTGACTGACAAGGACGATTCGAATCTGACAGCCACCATCTTCTCGGATACTTCCGAGACGGCGGTGGAAGGAACGGTCGCCTGGGATTACACTAGCGAAGAATACAAAGATTTCCCGACTGACGACACGTATCTTCTTACGGAGACGATAACGAGCGATTCCGAGGAGAAAGTATATAACCGCGCGGTCACGATCCTGCCGGAACCGCTGGCGGTTTTAGCGCTTGCCCTCATTGGCGCGCTCTTTATTAGGAAACGCGCGAAGGGTATCATGGCGATCTTTGCTGTCCTTACGCTGGCTGCTTTCAACGCCAAAGCCGACGGCATCGTCAGCGACGTCAGCGTTCTTCAGATGTGGCCATTCGACAGGCTGGTCATCATCAACTACTCCCTCGCTTCCGAAAACGAAGGCCCGGTCTTCGACATATCTTTCAGCGGCTCTTTCGACAACGGCGAAACCAGCTTCGACCTGGCTGAAAAAGGCACGCTCCTGGAGGAGGGTTTCGACGGAACAGTCTCTGGCGCCGGAGCTCACAAAACCTTCTGGGTGCCGGATGAAAGTTTCTATGGCAACGAGAGCGAAAACTTCAAGGTGAAAGTGACCGCAACTGAGCAGGCAGTGCCTCCCATTAACGGCGAATACCTTGTTATAGACCTTTCCGGCGGCCCGGAAGCCCAAAGCTTCCCAGTCAGCACCCTCGATTCCGTTCCCCAGGGCGGCTGGTCAGAAGAGTACAAGACCACTAAGATGGTTTTGAAGAAGATCGACTCCGGAACTTTCAATATCGGCAGCCCCGATTCTGAACTGGGCAGAGAGGATAACGAAGTCCAGCACGAAGTGGTTTTGACCAAAGCTTTCTACGCCGGCGTTTTTGAAGTCACCCAGAAACAATTTGAACTGGTCACCGGAGCGAACCCCTCTTTCTTACAGTCTGACAAGTACCCGGTGGAGAAAGTTTCTTACAATATGCTCCGCGGCGCAGAAAAAGGCGCCAATTGGCCCAACGACAACAAAGTTGACGAAGATTCCTTTTTCGGCATCCTGAGAGCCAAAACGAGATATAAATTCGATCTTCCCACGGAAGCCATGTGGGAATTCGCCTGCAGGGCAGGGGAAACCACGGCTTTGAACTACGGGATGGATCTTACCGATACGAAGAACGACCCCGATCTGGCTACTCTCGGCCGCTATTGGTACAACGGCGGAGGCAACCCTGAAACTGGCGAAGTTCTTTCCGGCCATGCGCCCGTCGGCTTGTTCATTCCCAACAACTGGGGCCTTTTCGACATGCACGGCAACGTATGGGAATGGTGTCTCGACTGGTACCAGGCGAACCTTGGCACCGATTCGGCAACTGATCCCGCCGGCCCGGAAACCGCCACCTACCGCGCTCTTCGCGGCGGAGGCTGCTACAGCCCCTCTGTCGACTGCCGTTCGGCTACCCGCGAATACAGCAAGCCCAACTTCGGCGACTACAGCGGCTACGGCTTCCGCGTCTTCCTGGCTCAGTAAAACACGATTTTTTCGCGCCGAATAATTGTTTACAGCGTGGTGCCATATCATTGTTTGGCTTTAGGAGACGTTTGATCCGATGAACGCTTTCGCTCTTATTCCTTTCGCGGTCTTCGCGGTCTTTTACGTAACGCTCGGCATTATAGCGAGGGATTTTTACAGAGTGCCGATGACGGTGGCTTTT
>JAFYIM010000512.1 GCA_017538635.1 bacterium | reverse complement strand
TGGGGACGGACAGAAGGCCGAAGGGATAAGTGTCCCTAAGGTCAACTTTCTTGAAGAAAGGCAGCTTCTGGATGTCCTTCATCTCCTTGATGCAGGTGTCGTCGAGACCTTTCTCCTGCATGCGGGATCTGAATAGCGCCTGATTCTTGTAGGCGTGGGAAACTATGTTTTTAAGCCTTGCGAGCTGGATGGACTCCAGTTCGTCGCGGCTCATGAAGTCTTTTTGTGCTAAGGCTTGTAGGGCGGATTTTTCCATATTGTTATCTTTGTTTTAGTTTTCGTCGGAGAAGAGTTCCTCGTGGGAGAGAAGGGTGAAGCCGTTCTCGCTCAGGATCTGGAAGGCTTTTTCGTTGTCGCTCACTCTCAATAAGAAGATGCGGCGCATGGCGAAAGCGTAAGCGTATTCCAAATTGATGTCAAGAGAGGAGAGCAGTTCGTAGATCTTGGCCAAAACTCCCGGACGGTTGTCTATTTTGACCGCCAGAAGCTCGGTTATGTTGACTATCACTCCTCCTTTTTTAAGCAGCTCGCCGGCCGCTTCGGGTTTCTCCACGATCAAACGCAGAAGCCCGAACTGATTCGTGTCGGCTAAGGATAGCGTAAAGATGTTTATGCCGGCGTCGCCTAAAGTCTTGCAGATGTTGTAAGCGTGCCCCGGCTTGTTCTCCAGAAAAACGGAAAGCTGTTTTGCAGTTTTCATTTGTTTGTCTCCATAATGGGAAGCGGTGAACTTTATACTTCCTTTCGTTGTCGGAATGTATTTTCTATAAGTTTAGCAAAAAACTTCCGGAAAAATCCACTGCTTAATCTTTTTTCCGACCCGCCTTTCTCCCTAAGCCCTTGCAAAATGAAAATGAAAGTGCTACCATATTCGCAATCAATCACGGAAAACTATCTACAAATGAAGATCAATTTCGGCTATTGGTTCTACTTTTATTACACCGAGCTTTCTCAAGCTGGGGGAACCTTGTCGTAGTTGAATAAAAGTGGATTCTGAATACGAAAAGAGCCTGGCTTGAGCAAAGCCAGGCTCTTTCTTTTTAAGCAAATAATAATCAACAAATAAGGAAAAACTATGATAATCATCATCAAGCAAGGCGCCCAGAAAAGCCAGGTGGACAACCTCATCAATTGGCTGAAGGCCCAGAACATCGATCCGCACATCTCCGTCGGTTCCCATGAAACTCTTATTGGCTGCGTCGGCGACGTGGCGCATCTCGACATCGACCTTGTCTCCGCCCTCGACGTGGTGGCTAGCGTGCAGCGCGTGGGCGACCCATACAAGGCCGCCAACCGCAAGTTCCATCCCGACGACTCCATAATCGACTGCGGCGGGGTGCTTATCGGCGGCGGTAATTTTCAGGTCATCGCCGGCCCCTGCAGCGTGGAGAGCGAGGAGCAGATAATTGAGGTGGCTAAGGCTGTCAAAGCCGCCGGCGCGACGCTTCTAAGGGGCGGCGCCTTCAAGCCCAGGACGAGCCCCTACTCCTTCCAGGGCCTGGGCGTGGAAGGCTTGAAGATGCTTCTGGCGGCCAAGAAGGAAACGGGCCTTCCTATCGTCACCGAGCTTATGAATTTCTCCCAGTTCGAATACTTCAACGACGTGGACGTCATCCAGATCGGCGCCCGCAACATGCAGAACTTCGACATCCTCAAAGAAGTCGGCCACAACACCAAGAAGCCCATCCTTCTGAAGAGAGGACTTTCCTCCACTTTGCAGGAACTACTTATGAGCGCGGAATACATCATGGCGTCCGGCAACCCCAACGTCATCCTCTGCGAACGCGGCATCAGGACATTCGAGACGGCCACCAGGAACACCATCGACCTTTCCGTGGTGCCGCTTCTCCACCAGTTCTCGCACCTTCCGGTGGTGGTCGATCCCAGCCACGCCACCGGCGTAGCCAGGCTCGTACATCCCGTGGCGGTGGCCGCCACGGCCATCGGCGCGGACGGTCTCATAATAGAAGTCCACAACGATCCGCCAAAGGCCAAGTGCGACGGCGCCCAGAGCCAGACGCCCGCCATGTTCGCCGAGACCATGAAGGCGATCAAAGCGGTCAGGCCCTACGCTTGCCGTTAAGGTATAATATAAATACTTTGAGATAAATCGGAAAGTGGACCTATGGACAAGGAAAACATCAGAAACGAGATCGACGCCATCGACGACAAAATAGTCGATCTTTATTTGAAGCGCTTCGAGTGCGTCAAAAAAGTCGCTGAAGTGAAGCAGCAGGAAAATCTGCCGGTCAGCGATCCGGCAAGGGAAAGGGAGATCCTTAACAGGCTGTCCCTCGCCGCCGGACCGGAATACGAAAACGAGATCGCCATGCTCTTCAGTACGCTCTTCAGTCTTTCCCGCGCCAAGGAACGCAAGTTCATTACGAAGGAAAGCAAACTGGAAAGTGAGATCAAAAGAGCCGTGGCCATGGCTCCCTCTGAGTTCCCCTCCCACGCCACGGTGGCCTGCCAGGGGACGGAAGGCGCTTTCAGTCAGCAGGCGGCCTCCACCTTCTTCAAGTTTCCCGCCATTCTCTTCTTCAACTCCTTTGCCGACATCTTCAGCGCCGTGGAGAAAGGCATGTGCCAGTACGGCGTGCTGCCCATAGAAAACTCCTCGGCCGGCTCCGTCACCACGGTCTATGACAACATGCTGCGCCACGACTTCAGGATCGTCAAGGCCTGCAAGCTGCATGTTTCCCACGTCCTTCTGGCCAAGAAAGGCGTCAGGATGAGCGACATCAAGGAAATAAAGAGCCATCCCCAGGCGCTCTCCCAGTGCTCGAAGTTTTTGCTTAACATGCGGAACGTCAAGCAGACGCCCACCGCCAACACGGCTCTGGCCGCCAGGGAGCTCAGCGAGAGCGGACGCACGGACCAGGCGGTCATCGCCTCCAGGAAGTGCGCCGAGCTTTACAATCTCGAAATTATAAAGGACGAGATCTGCGATACGCCCTCCAACTTCACCCGCTTCATCTGCATATCCAGGGAACTGGAGATCTACAAGGACGCCTCCAAGATCTCCCTAATCATGACGCTGCCCCACAAGCCGGGCTCCCTGGCCAACATTCTGGCAAGGTTCTCTTCCATCGGGCTGAATCTCACCAAATTGGAATCGCGTCCCATTCCCGGCATGGAATTCGAGTTCCGCTTCACCTTCGAGTTCGAGTCCAAGCCCAACGACCCGGGCGCCATCAAGCTTTTATCCGAGCTCTCCACCGATCCGGACATCGAGCAGTTCACTTTCTTAGGAGCGTATGCTGAGATCTGATCTCAAAGAAATCGCCATCGTTGGCCTCGGCCTCATCGGCGGCTCTTTTTTCAAGGCCGCCCAAAAGGCCGGCTACAATGTCAGGGGCATCGACAGGAACGATCCTATAGAGGTCTCGAATTCCGACCTCGTCATCATCGCTCTTCACCCGACGCTTACCGTGAAATGGCTCCTTGAGCACGCCGCCGATCTGAAAAAAGGCGCGCTTGTCATCGATGTTTGCGGCGTAAAAAGCGCCGTCATAAAAGAGCTCGCTCCCAAACTGAACGGCAGCTTCACCTTCATCGGCGGACACCCCATGGCCGGGAAGGAAGTCAGTGGTTTCGAGAATTCCGATGCGGAGCTATTCCGAGGCGCTTCCATGATCCTGACGCCCTTCCCGCAGGATCAAAAAATTGCGGAAGACATAGTACCCTTCTTCACCGAACTGGGCTTCAAGGAAGTCATTTTCACCACGCCTGAAGATCACGACAAAAGGATCGCCTACACCAGCCAGCTCTGCCACCTTGTTTCCTCCGCCTATTTGAGGGACGAGCTTGCGCTTAAGCGCTCCGGCTTTTCTGCCGGCAGTTTTAGGGACCTCTCCCGTGTTGGCGCGCCCGACCCCGAGCTCTGGTCGGAATTGTTCCTTATGAACAAAACGGAGCTTCTGCCGGTTCTCGAGAGAATGATCAAAAGGCTCACGGATTTCCAGACCGCCATCGCAAACGATGACAGGGAGAGCCTGGTCTCCCAGCTCGCGGAAGGCCAAGTTATAAAAGAAAAACTGCAAGGGGAGGAAAAATAAAATGTCAGCTATCTTCCTTTACGGACCTCCCGCCAGCGGGAAGACCACCGTTGGCAGAAATCTCTCGCTCAGTTTAGGCAGGCCGTTTTTCGATCTCGACGAAGCGATCGAGGAAAAAATTGGCAAAAAAATTCCTGCCATTTTCGAAGAAGGCGGTGAAGCGCTTTTCCGCAAGATCGAAAAAGAAACGCTCCTTGAGCTTACTCAAAAAGAGAACTTCAACAGCAGCGTGGTCTCCCTAGGCGGCGGAACGCTCCTCGATCCCGAGAACCGCATGCTGGCGGAAAAAGCAGGCCGCGTCTGGCTTCTGGAAGCACCTTCTCCTGAAGAATTGGAAAAGCGTTTCCAAAGAAATCCCAACACCCGCCCGCTTGGCAACAAAGCCGAGGAAAGAAAAGAGCATTACGCTTCCTTCAAAAGCAGGATCGCCAAAGCTTTCCCGCTTCCCACATCCCTTGTCATCGTCGGCGAAGGCCTTGGCCCCCTTTGTGATTTTGCCAAACTTGTGATCGCCGACACCAACGCCGCCAACTGTCAGCCGGAAGCTTTGAAAAACACCGCGCTGGAACTCATCCCTTCCGGCGAAGAGATAAAGAATATCACCACCATTGAAAAGATCTGGGGCCTTCTAAACGACCACGCCATCGGCAGGAAGGATACGGTCGCTTCCTTCGGCGGGGGAGTGACCAGCGATCTAGTAGGTTTCGCCGCCGCCACCTGGATGCGCGGAATCGATTGGATCAATTTCCCCACGACCTTGCTTGCCATGGTGGATGCTTCCACCGGCGGCAAGACCGGCTGCGACCTCGCTATCGGAAAGAATTTGGTGGGCGCTTTCCATTCTCCCAGGCTTGTCCTTATCGATGCCGACCGTTTGAATACTCTTCCACTTAAGGAACTGAAAGTCGGCAAGGCGGAAATGATCAAGCACGCTCTCATCAGCGGGAGTGAGCCGAAATTCTCCGAGATCCCGACCGCCAAGGAGATCGCCGACAATCTGAAAGTGAAAGTCGATATCGTCAGGGAAGATCCCTTCGAGAGAAGCGGAAAACGCATTCTTTTAAACTGCGGCCACACCGTCGGCCACGCCCTGGAACTCATGAGCAACTTTACGATAAGCCACGGCGAAGCGGTGGCCATAGGCTGCGTCGAGGAAGCACGTATCGCCCAGAGAATGGGCCTGGCTAAAGATAGTTTCCCCGAAGAGCTGGCGGATATCTTTTCCGCCCACGGCCTTCCCACCAAGCTTCCCGAAGGCATAGCTCTCGACGACCTGAAGCTTATCATGCGCCGCGACAAAAAAAGATCCGGCAACACCGTCGCTTTCTCCCTGCCATGCGCCTGGGGCAGCGTCATAGCCACCAAGATCTCACTGGAGTAAGCGATGCCGTCCCTGATCTGCCTTACCATAACTGCCAAAACGCTCACAGAGGCGCAGAGGATAGCCGACGCCAACGCACCTTTTGTTGACCTAATTGAGCTAAGGGCGGATCATTTATCGAAAAGCGAATATGCTTCCATAAAAGATTTTCCGAAGAATGTAAAAAAGCCCTGCATCCTGACAGTCCGCAGAAAAATTGACGGCGGAGCGTTCGAGGGCAGCGAAACGGAAAGGTTAGAGCTTCTTAAAAACTTAATCGCTTTCGCCTATGTGGACCTGGAATCCGATCTCTCCGTTCCTGAACTTGAAGCTCTGGCCCATAAAAGCGGAGTAAGGATCATCAGAAGCGCCCATTACTTTGATCCTCAGGAAGCGGAGATCGTAAAAACCATTGACACCATTTCCAGAAGCGAAAGCGAGATTCCCAAGATCGCTTTCCTTCCCAAGGGCCTCACAACTGTTGCCGAAACTTTCGCGCTTTCCAAAGAGTTCAAGACAAAGGACAGGATCATCTGCGTCATGGGAAAACTTGGCGGCGTATCGAGAATTCTGGCTGACAGGCTCGGCTCATTTCTTACTTTCACTTCCCCCAAGGAACTTCTCAAAAACACTTCCGCCATCGGCCACATTGATCCCGAAACTCTGCTCGACGTTTACGATTTCAAAAACATCAATAGCGACACCGCTCTCTGCGGCGTGACCGGATTTCCCTTGAACGTCACCTCCAGTCCGGAAGTGCACAGAAGTTTTTACAAAGCGGAAAACCGCAACGCATCAATGCTTCCCGTTCCGGCGGAAAATATAAAAGAGGCGCTGAATTTTGCCGAGATGCTGAAATTCAAAGGATTGGCCGTCACCATTCCCCACAAGGAAACGCTTCTCAATTATCTTGATGAAGCTGATGAAGCGGTCAAAGAGATCGGCGCCGCCAACACGGTGGTTTTCAAAGATGGCAAGAAAATAGGCTTCAACACCGACTGGATCGGCTTTACAAAAGCGCTGAAGCATTTCCTCAAGGCCGACAGCATAGAAGGGAAGCGCGTGGCCGTTCTTGGTTCCGGCGGCGCCGCCAAAGCCATCGCCTACGCTCTCCATAAAGAAAAAACCAACGTCACCATCTTCGCCAGGAACCTTGCGAAAGCCAAAGCCATTGCGGACAAATACGATTTCGCTTCCGCTCCGCTCAATGAGTTTAAAAGCGACTTCCGCCCAGACATCATCGTGCAGTGCACCTCCGTAGGATTGCAGGGGCAAAGCGCAACGGAAAACGATCCTATTCCCCAATACGAATTCACTGGCAGCGAAGCCCTTTACGATATAATCTACAAACCGGAAATCACTCCTCTTATGGCGCGCGCCCAAAAAAGCGGCTGCCTTACGGAAAACGGCTTCAGCATGCTCATAGAGCAGGCCAGGGAACAGAACCGACTTTTCTTCAAATAAAAACCACTGACCACAAATATGTCCTCCACTTACGGCAAAAATCTTAAAGTGACGCTCTTCGGAGAATCCCACGGACCGACCATCGGCTGCGTCATAGACGGCTTCCCCGCGAACTTCACTCCCGACCTGGAAAAAGTCAAAGCCTTCATGGCCAGAAGAGCTCCCGGCTCCCAAGTAGGCTCCACCAAAAGATGCGAATCTGACGCTTTCGAGATCCTCTCCGGCATCTTCAACGGCAAGACCTGCGGAACGCCCATCGCGGCTATCATCAGAAACAGCGACGCCCATTCCAAGGATTATTCCAAATTGAGCGACCTTATGAGGCCCGGTCACGCCGATTACCCCATGAACGTCAAGACGGAAGGCGCCAACGACTACCGCGGCGGCGGCCACTCTTCCGGCCGCATCATGGCCCCTGCTTGTTTTGCGGGAGCCTTGGCTATCCAGTATCTTGAATGCAAGGGCATAAAAATAAAAGGCAGGATCCTTTCCATCGGCACTCAAAAGAACGAGCCAAACGCAGATGACATCTTAAGCCCGAAAGCCAAGGCCATGATCGAAGCAGCCAGAGCGGAAGGGGACAGCGTGGGCGGCGTAATTGAGTGCGAGATCCAGGGACTCCCGGCAGGCCTTGGCGAACCGATCTTCGAGGGAGTTGAGAACAGAATAGCCCAGGCTGTCTTCGGTATTCCGGCGGTCAAAGGAATCGAATTCGGCAGCGGTTTTTCCAGCACTACCTTAAAAGGCTCAGAAAACAACGACGCTTTCACCGTCAAAGATGGGAAGATAGAAACGGCAACCAACAATCACGGCGGCTCTCTAGGCGGCATGACCAGCGGCATGCCAATTGTTTTCCGCGCAGCAGTGAAGCCTACGCCTTCCATTGCTAAGCCACAAAAAAGCGTTTCGCTTTCCAAGCAGACGGAAGAAGAACTTGTTATTGAAGGCCGCCATGACGCCTGCATCGTTCCCAGAGCGCTTCCCGTAGTGGAAGCTATGGCCGCTATCGTCGCACTGGATCTGCTCCTCGATTGATCATGTCTCTTACGCTTCCAATAGGCAAAAGAAAAGGTTCCATCACGCCGCCTTTTTCCAAATCCCACCTTCACCGTCTCTTGATAGCGGACTTTCTGGGCGGGAACTTCCAGCGTCTAGCTCTCAGCCCGACGGACCCGGAAGATATTGCCGCCACCAAGCGCTGCCTATTTGCCCTGAAGGAAGACGATCTGACACCAACTCTGGACTGCGGCGAATCAGGCTCCACCTTGCGCTTTTTGAAGCCTGTCGCAGCCGTTCTGGGTAAGACCCCAACCTATGTCACGAAAGGCCGCCTTTCGAAGCGCCCGGGGATCGATTACGAAAAACTTGAGCCGGGCCTTTTTGAACTTCCCGGCAACGTCTCCTCCCAGTTCGCCACAGGGCTTCTTTTCGCCCTGCCTCTTCTCAATGAAGATTCCGAAATAAGATTCACCACTCCTTTGGAATCGCGAGGCTACGTTGACCTGACGCTCCAGGTCTTAAAAGACAGCAACATCAAAATTCAGGAAACAGAAACCGGCTTCCTCGTCCCCGGCAATCAGACTTACACCGCTCCCATCAATATCGAGCCCGAACGCGACTGGTCCGGCGCCTCCTTCTTCCTGGTCATGAACTATCTCGGCTCCGAGATAGAAATAAAAGGCCTCAACAACGCTTCTCTCCAACCCGACCGAAAACTTCTTGATCTCCTGAAAGAAAAAGGCGGAGTAAAAGACGTCTCACAATGCCCGGATATTTTCCCGCCTTTGGCTGTAGCCGCCGCCGGGACAAATGCCCAAACAACCTTCACCGGCATCAGAAGGCTTAGGCTCAAAGAATCCGACCGCGTCGCCACCACCCAAGCGCTTCTTAAAGCAATCGGCATCAACTGCCAAATAACAGAAGACGCTTTTACCGTGGAAGGCACAGACAAGCTCTTCCAAGTGAAAGAAGAAATAAAGACTTTCGGCGATCATCGCATCGCCATGTCCGCCGCCGCGGCCGCCACCAACGCCCAAAGCCCACTCACCATCGACAACCCATCCTGCTGCGCCAAATCCTACCCCTCCTTCTTTGAGGACTTCCTCGCCATTCCTTTGCTGTAAAAAGCGACGTTATAAGTTTTCTGATCGGCGGCAGTATATGCAAATTTTGCATAAACTGAATTTCTATCTAGTTCTCCTTCTCGAAAAATATTGCTGATGTGCCTGGCAATGACTGATTGGTTTCTTCCAATGTTTTTGACAGCGCATAATAGTTTTAGCCTTATATCGAAAACTCCTCTATAAATCGCTGCAAGGCCTCTGAAATAAGTTTTTTGAGCTTATCCTTGTTTTTCTTTCTTTTTTTTGATTAAATCTTAGTGATAGCG
>JAFYIM010000511.1 GCA_017538635.1 bacterium | reverse complement strand
TCGCACTGATCGTGATGGAATCGTCATGGAAGATCTTCCTCGTTTCCCTGATCATCTTCGCTTCCTCTTCATTGAAGCCGTCCGGCCCGATGGCCGAATTGTGCGAGAAGACGTTGAAGGCGATCTGATGCGGGAATTTGTTCTTGACGATCGGTTCGCCCGCAAGATAAGCCTTCGTCTGTTCACGCAGTTCCTCAATGCCCCAGGCGCCGGCGCCGGAGACCGCCTGATAAGTGCAAGAAACAAATCTCTTCAGGCCGAATTTCTTGTAGATCGGGAACAAAGGAACGTTCGCGATGATCGTCGAGCAGTTCGGGTTCGCGATGATGCCTTTGTGCCACTTGATGTCCTCAGGATTCACTTCCGGGACCACCAGAGGAACGTTAGGATCCATTCTAAACGCTGAAGTGTTGTCAACGACCACGGCGCCTCTCTCGACCGCCGCCGGAGAGAATTGCTTACTCAAAGTTCCGCTCGTGGAAGACAAAACTATATCGACATCGTCGAAAGCTTCCGGGCGCAGCAATTCAACCGCGATCTCTTTTCCCTTGAAGACCAGTTTTCTTCCCACAGATCTCTCGGAAGCCAATAATTTCAAACTGGACACCGGAAAATTTCTCTTCTCCAGGGTCTTCAGCATTTCCGTTCCAACGGCGCCGGTGGCGCCGGCTATGGCAACTCTTTTCATAAATCTATTCCTCCATTCTTAGCTTAATCTCTTCAAAGCGGCTTCCGCGACCATGTCCCCTACTTCCGTAGTGGAGAAGCCCATTTGCCCTGCCGCCATGCTCTTCATCTTAGGCGTGGTGTCGCCGATCGCCTCGACGATCGCGTCACCGACCTTTTCCTCTCCGAGGCTCTGCAGAAGCATCGCGCCGGACCAGATGGCCGCCAAAGGATTGATCTTGTTTTGGCCGGTCCACATCGGCGCCGTTCCGCCGATCGGCTCGAACATCGAAACGCCTTCCGGATTGAGGTTGCCGCCCGCCGCCACGCCCAGGCCGCCTTGGGTAATGGCCGCCAGGTCCGTAATGATATCGCCGAACAGATTCGTCGTCACCACCACGTCGAACATTTCCGGCGTGGCCACCTGATAGAGCGTCGTGGCGTCCACATGATAATACTCGCGCTTGATGTCGGGATACTCTTCGCCTATCTCGGCGAAGGCTCTGTTCCACATGTCGAAAACGTAAGTCAGAACGTTGGACTTGCCGACCAGCGCCAGTTTGCTCTTGTCAGCTTTGCCGCGGGCCGCCTTGCCGTACTTGCGGGCATATTCAAACGCGTAGCGCAGGCAGCGGTCAACCTGCTTGCGGGAATACGCCATGACCTGAGTAGCGACTTCGTCCTTGGTTCCGACCATCATCGCTCCGCCCATGCCGGTGTAAACGTCGCCGGAATTTTCACGAACCACCGTGTAATCGATGTCATCCGGACCTTTCCCCTTCAAGGGCGTCTCCACGCCCGGGAACAATCTGACCGGCCTCAAGTTAATATACTGGTCCAGCTCGAACCTGAGCTTCAGAAGAATGCCTTTCTCAAGAATGCCGGGCTTGATATCCGGGTGTCCTATCGCGCCGAGATAAATGGCGTCGAAAGTCTTCAATTCATCAATAGCGCCATCCGGCAAAGTCTCGCCGGTGCGCATATACCTTTCGCCGCCGAAATCAAAATGCTTGAACTCAATGTCGCAGCCCAGACTGCCGCTTACTGCCTTGATGACCTTAAGCCCTTCGCCAATTACTTCCGGTCCGGTGCCGTCGCCGGGAATAACAGCCACTCTTTTAACTTCTTTCATTTCATTTCCTTATTTTTTGTTTAATATTTTATTTTAGCATAAGGAAACGAAAAATGGCACACGCCAGCCTCCCGGCCAGAAATCGCCCCAATAAAAAACTTCCCCGGGATCTCTCCCGGGGAAGTTGATTGATCTCAAAATATTGCCTGAACTCTAATTATTATTTTGCCTGAATGGCAATGCGGAAACCGCAGTTTTGATTTTTGTCATTAGGCCTTCCGTTTGACCTCTGAGCTATACGGCAATTAGCGGCATTTTGTTGGGCGGAGCCTCCGCGTTTCCTGCGGCTCTGGCCTTCATTGCTTTCCTCATAGGGCGGGCCGACAGGATCCAAATCATACGGCACAATATACGTTTTCGACCAGTCCAGGCACCATTCCATGGTATTGCCGAGCATATCATAAAGGCCGATTCCATTGGGTTTTTTACGGCCAACCTCGTGGGAAGGATAAGTAGAAGATACTTTAGTGTTATTTGCGTACCAGGCAACATTTTCAAGGTTATCGTCCGTATTCTTGGCATCTGCGGTCATGGTGAAAACGGAATCATCACTCCATCTGCTGCTGCCCACATAGCTTCCGTCGCCTTTATCGCGGCAGGCCATTTCCCATTGAGCCTCGGTCGGCAGATCAAAAATAATGCCGTCGCCGGTAAGAAAACGAATTCTTCCAAAGAAACTGTCGTCGTCCACCCGGTAATCGGTTTGTTCGGGCCATGTCCCTCCTTCGTTTCCTCCTCTGATATCAGAATATGAAACATAATCAACAGGCCTCGCCTCCTGCGTTTCACCCTCGGCAAGATTGGAACGCCATCTTGAAGGATTCTCGCAGAAAATGGTCTCGTACTGGTCCTGTGTTGTTTCAAAAACAGCAAGATAAAAAGCCTTGGTAATGGTCACTGAATGCTCGGTTTCACTGTTGACAATGTGCCTTCCTCCGGTCTCATAATCTATAACACTTTTGTCCGTTGGTCTGCCAACTTCATTCACATCGCTTCCCATAGTGAAAGTGCCCGGCTCGACTCTTCTGAACCATATTTCGGAAGTCTTGCAATTTATGGACAAGAATCTGTCGCTTTCAGGATCTTCGGGATCGTAATTGGGATTTTCAGGACCGAGAGCGCTGTTGGTCATTTTATTGCTGGAAAGATCAAGTTTCAAATAAGTTGCCTCCCCGGTGACATCCACAGCCGCCACTTTCACCTGCATTGTGGAAGTGGAGACTTCGGAGACACTGCCGCCTGGCGTCCAAACGGCTTGCTTGCTGCCTTCCCCCAATACGATGCCCGCCGCGCCGTCGCCGGTAATGGTGCCGTTGTCTTCAAGATTGAAGGGTTCGCCGTTGTCGTATTTGCCGGCAAAAGAAACCGTAAAGACCGGCGTGACCTTTTCAGTCGTTTTGGAAAGCGTATAGTTGATGACGACCTTGTTATTGAAGGGCTGAGCCTGGAAGCAGCTGACGGAAGTCACTTCCGCTAAGGAAGTGCTAACGGCAGTAAGAGCAAGCAAACACACTAAGAAGCTTTTTATTCTTTTTCTCATGAAAAAAGCGCCAACCAAACCTAAAAGCAAAGCGGCAGCCGGTTCCGGAACGATCGTGACGGAACGATACAGCAGGATCTCTTCATAGTCGCTCAGAACGGATTCATAGATGGTATAAGTGTCGTTCCTGGGGATAACAGCCGGATCCGTTCCAATATAGTCCCAATACGCGACGCCCTGGGACGGCGAAGCGGATTCCTGATAGTAGATCTCGCCTCTCAAGGAATCATCTTCTTCGTTTATATAAAAAATTTCAATGGATTCAGGCGTACCCTTGGCCCAGCCGCTGTTGTAAGTCAAGGGAGTGGCAGAATTGCTCTGATAACCGCCAAGGGGATAAATGACTATCGTTTCAGAGGGATCGACAGCCGCTCCGGAAAACTCAAAAGTGCCGGACCAAAGTTCATCCGCTAAAGTCACGCTGCAGGCCAGTAAGGCCAGTAAGAAAATTTTTCTGCACATCATTTTGTCGGTTTAAGTGAATATTATGATTGTGTCGCCGAATATTTTACAAGAGAAAGCCAAAAAAATCAAATCTGCTGAAAAAGGCTGGCTTTGCAAGTCCTTCGTATCTATTCGTTTGCTTTGAATTCAAAGTGCTGGTAATCTTTGGGGTTTCCCCAGTCGCCGCCCCAGATGAAACCGTTTTCTGTGAAGATCTTATATATTTCGCTGTCTTTGGTGATGCGCCTGGGGTCGGAAGGATCTCTTTCAATGTAAGGCCTTCCCTCTTCGGGCTCCACCTTTTTAATAGAACCGTCCTTATTATAAGTTACGCAGGGATTATAAAGGGGGTTGATGTCGATGGCCAAACCAAGGGCGTGCTTGGAAAGCTTGTCTTTGCCTGCGATGGTCCTGTAGCAGAAAGCGCTCGAGTTGTTGTTCCTCATTGAGAAGTTATCATCGGCGTCGAAATCGTCGATCAGTTTGATCCTTTCGATCTGGTATTTTTGCTCGAAAAGCTTATCAAAAATGAAAACTAGACTGGAGGCCACCCTCTTGTCAGCCACGAATTCGCCCGCGTGCACTTGCCCGTCAAAACCGTAATGTTTAATCATGGCGTATCTGAGATCTTCT
>JAFYIM010000510.1 GCA_017538635.1 bacterium | reverse complement strand
TTCCCGCCGAAGCGGGAAGCTCTTTTTTTGCCATTTAAGCGTTAGTTTGTGGCTAAAGCTTTGTTTCCTTATCTCTGCTTTCTCGCGAAGGCCAGCAGGAGGAGGGCCAGGAGGCCCAGGAAGGCCGGTTCGGGCACGCCCTTGGGAACCAATACGACTTTGAAGTTGTCCAGGCAGATATTGGCGTTGTCTAAGCCGCACCAAAGTTTTATGGCTTTCAGTGATTCGTTGAAGAGCACCTGGTCCTCGATGCCGTCCGGATAGACGATGCGGCTGTCGGCGTCTTCCATATGGTAGGAGTTTTCGCCGAAGTCCACGGAGAGTAGCGTCTTGTACTCGAAGTCGATGAGCTGGCAGTTGAAGCGTTCGGAGAAATTAAACCAGGCGCCGCTGGGGACGGTCTTGGCGGTCGCGGATTGTTCCTCCCACCAGGAGGTGTTTTCGATGTCGTTGAGCTTAATGTTGACTGGATTGTCGCCGGAGTCGCTCAGATAGAAGGTCACGTCGTTCATGCGGTGGTCGTCGTCCTGGGAGATCACAAATTGGGCGTCGGGATGCGTTTCCCCGGGGCGGTCGACGAAGGAGGAGGGGATGTAGATGTCCGAAGAGATGACAACGTCGTAATCCTTCACAGTGCTGTCGGGGATGTTGACAGTCAAGCCGTAGCCGGTGTAGTCCGACCAATCGTTGGCGTTTACTATCTTCATGACCTTTTTGCCGCTTCCGGCGGGATCGTCCACGATATCGGCTCTGTTGTGGTCCGTGTATTTGTCCCAGCAGAAGTCCTGGTCGGAAAGCTCGTTTTGCACTAAGGTCCCGGCTTCGGTGGTCTTTTTGAGGCTGTTGAAGTCGGAGGCGTACATCACGTAGCCTTTTTCCGGAGTGCCGCTCTGGATGGCCAGCTTAACGTCGATGGGGTCGGCGCCCTCGATATCGGAGGTGAAGCGAACGACGGGGCGGTAGAAATCGCAGTCGAGTTTGGAGCGGTCTATCTTGGCGTAGAAGCGGAAGGAGCTCCAGACGGTGCCGTTGGTGGCGGCTTTGAGGTATTCGGCCCCTTCTATGACTTCAGATCTGAAAGTGAAGTGGTCGGCGCCCTTGTTGTTGACTACGAAGGTCAGGGTGTCCTCGGAATAGGAGACCGGGCAGTCAGGGGCGACTACGCTCATGACGGGCGGCTCGTCGCCTTTGGAAACGGCCTCATAGCAGACGTCGTCAATGTAGTAGTCGTCCGCGTAAGTCACCGTGGCGATGCACAGCTCGTTGAAGGAGTCGAAGGTGGCCCCGCTGGTGATGGGGATGTCGAGGTCGTCATAGGTGACGTCGCCGAAGGTTATGGAAAGAAGGCGGCGGTTCAGAGGATCGGCGCTGTAGGTGAAGGAGAAGGGGAACCACTGCCCGACGGGAACCGAATAACTGTCGCCGAAGGGAAGGCTCATGTTTTCGCTGGAGAGCATGACGACGCTGCCGTCGCTCTGGAAGTAATATTCGCCCATTTGGTTTTGGCTGTCGGTGCGGATCGCGAAAGGCGAATAATTTCCGCCTATGGCCGGCAGTTTAAACATCGCGGAGAAGCGGAAGTTGAACCGGGAGGAGAGGCCTTTGGGAACGTTCAGCTTAAGGTTGTTGTTCAAGCCTCTGTTGGCTATGCAGCGATTGCCGTCGTCGTCAATGACATAGACGGTGGGATTCTGCCAGCCCGGCTCTACGTCGGTGATGATGCCCAGCTCGTTGTTTTCAAAATCGTTTTCGTAGAAGATGGCGCCTGCGCTTGTCATCGTGGCCACCGTTACGGTGGTGTATTTGGTGTCTTGGCCGTTGGTGGTCTTTATTTTGGCGCGGCCGAACTGCAGCCCCAGAGCGGAACGGTCGATGTTCAGTTTCAGATCGTAGGAGGCGGTGCCGTGGATCGTATCGGAATAAACCTCGTCCTCGCCGGCTCCCTCGATGGAAAGCCAGTCGGCGCCTTCCTCGACCACTGTCTCGAAAGGCATGTCGCCGGTGCCGTTGTTATAGACGGTCAACTGGACGCTGTTGGTGCCGATGTAGGCGATCCTGCTGCGCGTGACGTCCAGGTCGGAAGCGTCGGCTATGGGAACAGCTTCGATGGTGAGGTTGTCTATTATGACGCCGCCCTCTCTGCCCCAATAGAAGACCCTGAAGCGGGGGAAGTCGCCGTCTTCGCGGCTGGTAAGGGGAATGTCGAGGTCGTTGACTTCGTAGTCGTTGAAGGTCATTCCCAGAAGCCTGTAGTTGCCGGGCGTAGTGTTGATGGTTACGCTGGCGTGAGTGAAGCGGTTTTCAAACTCGACGGTGTAGGGGAAGTTGTAGTTCGCGGCAATGGAACGCAGCTTCAGAAGTCCGGTATCGCTGTTTGAGAAGGAAAATTCGCCGCCGGCGCCGTCGTTGTTGCCAAAGAACATGTACTGGTAATCGCCGAACTTGATGTCGAAAGACATCTTAAGGTTGTAGCGGGCGAAAGTGCCTTTCACGCCTTTAATGACGGTGTGGGTCCCGCCGTTTTCCTGGGGCAGATTGATGTTCAGGGCCTTGGAGCTGTCTTTGCCTCCGCTTACGACCTTGGCCGTGGCCATGTGCTCGGCTTGGTTGCTGGCGTAAATGGAGGACCAGTCCGGATCCTGCGCGTAGATGTCGCCGAGCTGAAGGCTTTCAAAATCTTCGAAGTAAAAAACTTCGTTCTGCCAGATGACGTTTACGACCTTGGTGCCGTAGGAGCCGCCGTTGACCGTCAGCTTGGCTTTGTAATAGCCTTTTCCTTTCGAGAAGTCCGGGATGGCCTTAACGGTCTGCGCGGTGGTAAAGGTGCCGCTTGCGGGGGAGACCGTCAGCCAGTCGGCGTCGGAGGTGATGGAGAAGGGGATCTCCGCTTCGGGGCCGCCGTTGCCGATCTCAAAATCAAGCGATTCTTTCCCGACGCCTATGAGCAATTCATCCGGAGCGACTAGGACCGGGGAGTCAGAGCGGAGGACAGCTTCGACCAAAAGATCGTCAAAATAAGCGGCGCCCTGGGAGGACAAGCTGGAATACTGGGTGGAGAGGCGCAGCTTCGTCATGTCGCCGGCGTCCGGGCAATAAAGGCTGCAGGCTTTTTTCTCACCGTTGAGGCAGACTTCCGTGACCTTGCTGTTCACGGCGTCCCAAAGGAAGTAGCCTTCGTTCCAGGAACCGAGATTTCTGACGTTTGTGAAAGTCAGGCCGCTGGGCCAGGTTTCGGCATTTTTGGAGCCGATGTTGAAGCGCAGGTAAAAGAAACGAACCTCCGTCTCGCTGTTGTAGAGAGCGATGAGGTCAATGTTGGAACCCGGCTTGATCCTAAAGGAGATCTTCGTAAATTCCCGGGCGGGGTTTTCCGAGGCGGACTTGAAGGATGGCGTGAAGATCATGTCGTACTCTTCGGAACCGGAGCTGGTCTTGGCCAGTTTCAGGGCTTTGTTGGAGCCGTCCGCGACCACGGTGGAAGTTCCCACGTATGGCTGAAAGAAGGACCAGCCTTGGACGGTGCCGACTATTTCGGTGCCCACTTCGTAGGATTCGAAGTTTTCACTGAACATCGTCTCCGCAAAAACGGAAACGGTCATGAGGACTGTTAGGAAAGCGAAGAAGCGTTTCATAGAGTCTGTTGGATTTGCGGTTCGTTAAAAACACGGCAAGCGCGCGTGCGGTTCTTATCTCGTAGGCTATTTAATATTTTATGATAATTGGTATTCTCGTTCAATCCGTTCTTTTATAAGAAAACATTCAAAATGAGTGGTTGGTCAAACCAGCGGTTACATCTAGGGGATTGATTAGTAGGTTGATTAATAATATACTAGTTGACAAATCGGTAAAAATCAAAACAATGTCCGCCCGTCGTGTGTGGCGGATAAAAACATCTTTACAGGAGAACAAAATGAAAAAAGCTATGCTTATTGGTGTCGCCGTTCTTTTTTGCCTTTCGGCGTTCTGCGACGAAAGCTGGTCGTCCGCCATTCATTTCGACGGACGCCAAATTACGAGTGATGCCGTTATTTTGAGGCCCAACGATCCAATAGCCTACAGCAGCTCATTCGCTGAAGGGAACCCGGTATCCCTTGATATTGCCGCGACTGACACCGCTGATCCGACCATAGTCGCCGCGATCTTCTCCGATGATTCCGGAACAGCTGTGGAAGGAACGACCGTTTGGGATTATACGACCGAGAGCTACAGTGATCTGCCCAAGAACGACACTTACCAAATTAGAGAAACTGTGACGAGCGATTCTGAAACGCAAGTCCTCACCCGCAACGTGACGTTGCTTCCCGAACCCTTCGCCTTTTTGGCCTTGGCGGTAGTGGGCGCGCTTTTCTTGAGGAAACGTACGAGAGTCCTCGCTGCGACGATAATCGCCGCGGCGTCTTTAACGTTAAGCGCCAGGGCTAACGCTCTCGTTGACAACGTCACCATCATGCAGGGATGGCCGTTCACCAGGAACGTCATCATCAACTATACCCTGACTTCCGACAGCGCCGCGCCGGTCATCGGCGTGAAGTTCTACGGGACGACCGACAATGGCGAAACGACTTTCGACCTGAGCGAATACGGAACTCTCAGCAAGGACGGCGCCGACGGCATAATCAAGACCACGGGCGCTCACAAGACCTTCTGGACGCCGAACGAGAGTTTTTATGAGACCGTGACCGACGGCTTCAAAGTCAAGGTGGAAGCTGTGGAAATGCTTTACATGGTCCTCGACCTTTCAGGCGGAACCAGCGCCCAGAGCTATCCTGTCTCTTATCTTGCCGACGTTCCGGAAGGCGGCTGGACGAGCGAATACAAGACCACGAAGCTGGTCCTGAGGAAGATCGAACCCGGAACCTTCACCATGGGCAGCCCGAGCGGCGAACTGGGCAGAGGAGCCACCACTGAAGAACAGCACCAGGTGACTTTGACGAAAGCTTTTTACATCGGCGTATTTGAAGCGACTCAGAAACAGTATAGACTTGTCACAGGTTCAAATCCTAGCGGGTATAAACACGATGGGAACGATATCGATGATAATGCGGTGGAAAGCGTGACTTACGACGATCTCCGCGGCTCCGGGGCCAACTGGCCCGCCGGCACCGGAGTCCTCGGCAGCACCTTCTTAGGCCAACTCCGTATTAAGACCGACCTTCGTTTCGACCTGCCGACGGATGCGCAGTGGGAGTATGCTTGCAGAGCCGAGACGACAACGGCTCTTAACAGTGGGAATAATCTTTCCGACACTACTGCATGCGCCGAAGCGGCAGAGGTTGGCCGATATAATGGAAATCGGGACGATGGCAAGGGAAAATACTATAACTCGGTATGTACTGTCGGTTCGTATTTGCCGAACGCCTGGGGCTTGTACGACATGCACGGCAATGTTTGGGAATGGTGCCTGGACTATCTGCAGCTCAACCTTGGCACTGCTGCGGTGACCGATCCCAAAGGACCGGAAAGCGGATCCAGTTATAATGGTTATCGCGTTTTGCGTAGCGGATGCTGGTCAAGCAATGCAAGCGATCTCCGTTCTGCCCGTCGTACTGGAAGTGCTTCCAGCAGTGGTAATCAAGTCAATGGCTTCCGCGTAGCCTTGACTTTGAATTAACGATCAATTCGGATCAAAGTTAACACAAAGGCTTTGAGCCTTAAAAAAAATAATAATGCGCAAAATTTTTTGCGCATTATTATTTTTGTCCTCTTTATTACATGGTGGTCGAGATTCAGCATAAATGGTAAAATATCACGGTTAATAATCTATAACATAGAGTCTATTTTTAATTGAGATAAGAAAAGTTTCCCGACCTATGAAAAAACTGCTTTTCCTCCTCCTGCTTCCGCTTTCCGCGCTTGCCGATCCGGGCAAGATAGAACTCGCCAAGGCAACGCTTGACACCAGCAGCGCATCTGTTATGAGCGCCATGCAGCAAGAGCCTGTCTGCGCGCCGTCCACTGCCGGCACCAGGCTGTATTTGGCGCAGCCGGAAACGAACTTCACCGCGGAGGAATTGGAGGCCGTTTCAGAACTCGGTCTCCGCGTTTACGGCCACGTTCCTCCCAACGCCTATATCCTGGAGGGAACGGAAGAGCAGATCGCAAAACTTAGGGCGGATATCGATTTCATCTATCTTGGCGAATTTCTGCCGGAATACAAAACAGTCTGCGAGCTCGACAACAAAACTTACGGCGTGGCTTCCGTTTCCAATCCCCGCTACGTCCTTATAGCGGTGACCAGGGACGAGTTTCTGCCAGTCGTCAAGGAGGCTCTGGAAAAGGAGGGCGTGGAATACAGAGTAAAGTCGGAGACCATCTGCCCGTGCCTTACGGCGCACCTTACGGATGCGCAGATCGAAAAGCTTGCCAAAATGAGCGAAGTCGGATCCATCGAGAGCTACTCGGACCCGGTCTTCTTTAACGACGTGGCGCGCTCCTCCCATTGCTGCAACCTGGAGGATCTGCGTATGCGGGGATACAACGCTTCCTCGCAAATGATATGCATCCATGACTCCGGACTTGACAACGGCGACGTCAACAACATTCACCCTGACTTCAAGAACAAGCGGATCGTAGGAATGATCACCAGCGGCGCTTCCAGGGACCGCGGCTCCAGCAGCTGGTATGACAACAGCGGACACGGGACCCATGTGGCTGGTACGGCCTGCGGCACCGGCGCCGCCAGCGACGGACAATTCTGCGGCATGGCCTCCGGAGCCTCTATTCTGATCCTGGCCGCAGGAGGCGCAGCCGGACTCTATGTCGGCTCGGATTCCGAATTGGAAAGCACCTACAATCAGGGCGCCCGAGTCATGAACAACAGCTGGGGCAGCGGCTCCAGCGGCTCTTACAGCAGCGAGAGCCGCTCCTACGACACGCTTGTCTGGAATCACAAGGATTACACCGTCTGCTTCGCCGCCGGTAACGACAACAACAAGCTGAATCTTCCGACCGAATGCAAGCTGACTCCCGGAGCTTGCTCCAAGAACGTCATAGCGGTGGGCGCTTCCGAAAACTACCGTCCTATGGCGTCGCCGGAGACCGAACCCTACGACGGGCTCCACCAGGGCATGGCTTTCTTTTCCAGCCGCGGCCCTTGCTCCGACGGACGCATCAAGCCCGACATCGTGGCCCCCGGCACCGCGATCAATTCCTGCAAAGCCAGTAGGGAAGCGACCAGCGTCCGCTCCGAGTATTACACCCAGCTCTACGGCACGAGCATGGCTTCACCCGTGGCCGCCGGCTGCGCGGCCGTCATCCGCGATTATCTCATAAAAAAACGCGGCGTCTCTTCGCCCAGCGCCTCTCTGGTCAAGGCCGTCATGTTCTGCGGCGCCCGCACGCTTTATCCCGGGCAGTATCCTTACTTTGAGGAGATCCCGCAGACGCGCCCCAACGCCGTGGAAGGGCACGGGCACATCAACATGAAGGAAAGCCTGGAGCCCACCGACGGCGAAATGAAGTTCAAGGAATACAGCGTAGGCAACGGTCAGGCCATCACCAACTTCTTCGATAAGCCGGAGAACACCGATCTGACGGTGGGTCTGGTCTGGAGCGACTATCCTGGGACTACCTCGGCCGCCAAAGCCCTGGTCAACGACATCGACCTTACCGTGATCGATCCCAACGGTGCGAGAAACACCCTGAACGACCATGTCAACAACGCCGAAGTCCTGCACCTTCGCAGTTGTCCGGCCGGACGCTACACGGTCGTTTTAAAGGGCTACAACATTATGCAGGGTCCCCAGCCCTGCTCCCTCGTTGTCAACTACGGGCGCGGACAGAGAACAGGGAAAATAGACTTCGCAACCGAGCCGGCTTTCGCCTGGGGCAAGGATTACTGCGAAGTGACGCTCACCAACCTTAACCCGAATTGCTATATTACCTACAGGGCCGAGCTCGCGGAGGATCTGGAAAAATGCTTCTCTATTGAAGGCGCCACCGGCACTTTCCTAAAATCCGCCAAAGTGCGTCTGCGCTTCTCGGGAGGCGTCGGGCTCTCCGATTATCCCACCTGCGTCATAAGGATAAATTGCGGCGGCGCCGGCCTTGTTTCGCGCAGAATAGGCTTCCCCAACGGTAATGAAAAGAAAGGCTACGTCTTGTACCGCGCCGACTTTTCCGATTATCCTTACCCGAGCCCCGTGGGCTTCGACGCTTCAGTCACAGCCGCCAAAGATACGACGACCGCCCTCGACAACGAGCCGGTGGATTTTTACGACAGCGTCTTCGAGGAGAATTTCGAGTCTTACGCTACGGGCAGCATCCTCGGCCAGGGCGGCTGGTCCCGCAGCTACGGCATGTCCACCAACGGCACCGCTGTGATAGTCAGTGAAGGAGGAAACAAATATCTCTCCATCAGGCGATCGAACGGGCAGTTCGCCGTGGACGTAGCAGTTCCCGGTATCGAGGAGGGCTGGGGCGAAGGCCACACCAACCGCTTCTTTAAGATCTCCGGCCGGATCCGCATGACGGGCCTCAGCAGCAAGTCTCTTTCGCTTATTTCTCCCGATATCTGCAAGACTACTTTCGAGCGCCAGGGCGGAGGCTTCATTTTGAGGACAGGCTACGGCGACGCGACGCATCCGGCTTTCGCCAGCCAGGGCTACCCCAATGACAACGTCTGGTATCCTCTGGAAATGCTCATAGAAGCCGATCCCGTCCGTCTTGGCGGCGGCGACCGCCACGTCTTGCGGCACCTTAACTTCGGAGGAACGGAGGAGAACTGCGCGGGCGTTTACGCCGACAACATGAACGCCGATTATTTCTCGGCTATCCGTTTCTTCCTGGAAGGCGTGGGCAATTTCGACATTGACGATCTGAAGGTGGAGCGCTGCGTCTCTGAAAATCCCCGCAAGCAGTTCCTCAAGGTCATCGGCGGGGGAGAGTCCTCCGGCTTATCGGAAGACGAAAAAGGCCTCTTCATCCATGTGGGAGTGCCCGCCAATCTGCACCGCAAATACGATCTGGTGGTTAGAGGAGAAATGGCCATGGCGCCCGGCACCTCGAAGGCTATCTTCACCCAGAACGCCTCTCAGCGCCAGTTCCAGAGCGAAATAAACAACATCAACGGTTCCGTATCTATTGACTTGACGGACTACCTGACGAATCCCGGCCTTGTCACGCAGACTTTCCCGGAAGACAATTTCTTCACCTACGGCTTCCGCGTCAACACCGCGCCCGTCAACAAAGTTTTGAAGACGGTCTTCGCCGGCACGAACAGGTATATCGTAAACGACCAGATCACCTACGAGGGCGCCTCCCGATCCTCGGCGGTGAGCGACGTCAGGATCTATCTGCCCAACCCGGGCGGCGCTTTGAAGCTCTCCAATCTGGAAGTGAAACTCTCCTCCCTGGAAACGCCCAAATTGGGCGTGGCCTGCGTGCCTTTCTCCATCGGCGACGAAGAAGTGGAGTGGGTCCTGACCAATTCGCTTCCCGATGAAGTCATCAGCTATACCGCCAGGATAACCAAGAATCCCGAGTGGTTCGAAGTGACGCCTTCTTCCGGCACCCTTAGCGATTCCGCTGTCCTTAGCATCAGGGCTCTCAAAACTTCCACCACGCCGCAGTACGTTCCGGGAGAAATAGAGATCGACGGCGGCGATTCCGGACTTTTCAACCTCCGCTTCGGGCTTCCCTGCGGCAGCGTTGATTCCGGCTACGTTCTCTACGAAGGAGATTTCGACGATCTTTCCGGCAGCGACCTGAAAATCCGGGACGTCAACTGGAGCGGCGAGGAATCGCTTTCGACTACCGTGAAAACCGAGGACGGTTCGGGATACCTGCATCTGAGAAGAGAGGCCAACAGCGCTCTTCCGGAGGGCTCCCAGGGCGCTCTGTGCTACGTAGGCATGCCTTCCGGCCTGGGCTTTGACATTGATCTGCGCGTGGAGACGAAGCTCAGGTTCCCCTCAGCTTTCGTAGGCAATTTCTTCTTCACCCAGAACGAGGATCAAAGGATCTTCCAGAGCGCCTTTGCTTCCAACGGCTCGGGCGCCAACAAGACCGTGCGCCTTACGCTGACCGACTACGCCCGTAACACCGGACTATTCTCACAAAGGGCGCCCATCGGCTACTGGCTGAACTACGACTACCTTTTGAACATTCAGCCGGACATTAAGATCCTGCGCGAAATAACCTTCTTCGAGACCGAGAAGATCCCAGAGCAGAAAATCACGGGCGCCAACGTTCAGCCCACCGACGCTGTGGACTACCTGCGCTTCAATTTGGCGGCGCTTGGCAGCGAAGCGGACGTGAAGGAACTGAGGGTGTCCTTAGAAGCGCCTATTCCCGAGCCGCTCTTTTCTTTCTTTGCCCTTCTGGCGGCCGCAATGCTGCTAAGGAAGCGTATCTGACGCTCGGTTTCACGCAGCGGCTGGCTGCGGCCGCACGGGCTTATTCAAAAACAGACTGTGCAAAAGAAGAAGGACGCCGAATAAGTTGGCGTCCTTCTTTCAATATACGCGAGCAAGCTTCGCTTCTTTCGCTATTCTTCCGCGGCGCTTGGCTCTGTCAATTCTTTTTCGCAAGCGAAAAGAGGCCTAACGCCAGCGCGAAGAGCATCATTCCCGGTTCGGGAACCACGGTGAAATTCGCCTCCGAGGTCTTGGCTTCGAAGGTGGTGTTGCCGTTGAAGATCCTGTATTTCAGGCAATAGGTGGCCCTGTAGGGCAGATTGGAGATGCTGGTGTAATCCCAAACATAGGCGCCGGTCGCTTCGCCGGAAGTAGTCAGGAGCCCATAATTTATGCCCGGATCTTCTATCTGCACCGCGGTGACGGAAATGCGTCTGTCGTAGCAGCCCTTCGCCCAGTCGGTGCCTTCCAGCGTGGTGTCCGCCAGGAGAACGGTCGCTGCTATTGCGAGCGTTAAAAAGATAAGTTTTTTCATAGAACCTGTTGGTGAAAAGGTTAAGCGGTTCCTAAGAAACCGCCATTAAAAATAGCGTATATGTTTTTTGCTGATTGGCAATGTCATCTTGGCTAAACGCAGCCCAAATGATAGGCATGTCATAGCATTTTTCAAAACTGGTTTCAAGCGTTTCAGCGTTAAAAACAGACAAAAAAAGAGCTTCCCGCCGAAGCGGGAAGCTAGTTCAGGCAGCAATTTAGGCACTGTCATATCATTTCCTCTATTTAATATTTTTGCAGTTTCTTGCAAAAATATTAAATAGAACGGAAGATCAGCCGCGGTTTATCTCTTCTTCCAGGCGAGCTAGGCTGCCCATTATTTCGTCAAAGGTTGGTTTTACTCCGTAGAGCATGCCAAGCATTTGCTCATAGTCGGATCTCAGCGCTTGAATATTGTGTTCCGGCGGCATTAGGCGAATCGATCCCGGTTTCGCCAGATCGTAACGCCCCCAGGGACTGTGGTAAAACTTGTCTTTAAAAGAGACTACTTTTTCAAGCAGCGCAAGGTCTTTCAAGGCTTTTTCTTTTACCGGTGAATTCATCATGCAATATACGTCGTAATAATGCCTGGAGTAACGATGGGGCAGGGGACTGCCTTCCGGCCGGAAGCTTTCCCTGTGAAGGATGGTTATCTTTTCCCAGAAGGTGCGCTCGGGAAGAACGGTTCTTACTTC
>JAFYIM010000059.1 GCA_017538635.1 bacterium | reverse complement strand
TCACTCCTGATGTGCTCGTGCCCAGGCCGGAAACGGAAGAGATGGTAGAGCGAATACTTAAGGAAGCGAAACCTGCTGGAATGGGCCTTGACCTAGGCTGCGGAAGCGGAGCGATCGCCCTGGCTCTCGCGCATGCTCTGCCGAAATGGGCTTTTACGGCCACCGACATTTCTAAAAAAGCGCTGGAACTCGCCAAAGAGAACGCGAAAGATCTCGGCCTTGACCAGCGCGTTGCTTTCCGTCTCGGCTCCTGGTTTGAGGCGCTCCCGGAAGGGGAAACGTATGATCTGATCGTCACAAATCCTCCTTACGTCGGAAACACGGAGGAGATAGATCTGGGCGCCACCTATGAACCTAAGATCGCTCTGTTTGCCGGTCCGGACGGACTCGACTGCTACCGCCTTATCCTTTTGAAAGTGAAGGACTATCTCAAATCGGGCGGGCTCTTTATGGGAGAGTGCGGGCCGTACCATGCCCAAAGCCTTCTGAAACTGGCGAAAGAGGCCGGCCTAAAGTCCGCCGAGATCCTCAAGGACTACTCCGGAAGAGACCGTTTCATAAGGGCTGTGAAGGATTGAATTTTCTTCCCACATCTGTGATAGAATGGGAACTATGAAAAAAGTTTTATTTATTGCCATTGTTTTGCTTTGCGCCCTTTGCGCCTGCCGAAAAGAAGGCCCTGAGAAACCGGTTCGCCCTGTCAGGACCAACACTAACGTCCAAGTCACGAAGAAAGTTCCCAAAAGCGGAAAAACACAAAGCGCCGTCGTTGCGAAGAGCATAAGCTCCGACTCCTTCGGGTCAGTCACAGGCCTTGTTTACAGAAGCGATTACCCAAAACTCGCAGACAGGCCCTGCTTCGATTTGACGACCGTTTTGGAAAGGCTGAAAAAGGAACCTAAGAACGCCGACCTTTATTTCGCCATTGCGCTTCATTTGTCTCCCAACTCGCTGGAGAGGGAAACGAATCTGAAAAAAGCTGTTGAATTGGCTCCCGACGCCCCGTATCCGTATCTTGAGCTTGTGTGCTATTACGGAACCTTGGGAGATTTCGCCAAAGCGAAAACGGCCGCCCAGGAATTGACGGCTTTCCTTGGGGACAAAGATGTCGCCCTGAGAGTGGTCAGGCGCTGCAAGAATTGGCTCAAGGGCTATGCTGTTTACGACGACACCCAGTGCAACGACAGCACGGTGGGCGTCATGGAAGTTCTGGCGCCGTACGGTCAGGAGATAGCTCGCGCGGTCGTCAAATACCACGTTATCGTCAAGAACAATTCCAAGGCTTTGAAACTGGCCGAAGAATTTATGAAGCCGGAGAGTGAAAGCGAAAAATTAGCCTGGATAGAGATCCTTGACTGCATAGAATCGCCGGAAGCCCAGGCGCTCATAAACGATCTTAATTACGAAGGCGAGAGGGACGAACTCTCCTTAGCTCGCAGCGGACTAATAAAGCTGCAAAGCGGGCATCCGTACGGCAACAGCGAATGGTACGGAGCCGAGCTGCAGGATCTCCGCCGCAAAGTATTGCTCAACTCCACCAACATTGACGAGAGGCTGGAAGTCGCCGGGGAATACGCGAACGTTATCCTGATGTCGACAGACAGGAGCCAGCTCGACGAATACATTGCGACTATCAATCCTCCAGACACCGAAGGCAAAAGGATGGAAATGCTGGTCGTTTTGAACTCCATGAGCAATTACGACATGGACGATGAGGCTTCCCATTACGCCAACATGCTCTATGTGTCAGCGCCCCCTTCCTCGCAGCCCGCTGTCATGGCGTCCATACTCAATTCCAGCCTGACCGTTGACAGCGACATCATTGAGGAAGCCGCCAAGCTCTATCCTGAGGATATAAAACTGATCACCGCGGCCGGCAATTACTACAAGAACAAAAAAGATTACGAGAAGGCCGCAGGTTTCCATAAACGGCTTTTAGACCTTGTCAAGACCGAGAAGGAAAAGAGCGACGCCGTGCGTCTCCTGGCGGAAGATCTTTCCGCGTCTGGTAACAAAGAGGAGCTTTTGAATCTTCTTTCCGACAGCGAGGAAAAATTAGCCCAGAACACCGCTGAAGCCAAGGTCACGCTGCTTTCCATCCAGATGGGAATAAGCGGGACGAACAGCGTTTGGCAGGAAGCGGCGGAATTATTCCTGCAGGAAGCGGATCCCAATAACAAAGCCATCCTTCTCGATTTTCTCGTCAAGCCAAATTGGAACACCATAAAGACCGCCAGGGAGCTTGCCCCGGAGATCGTCGCCAAAGCGATAACCGCGCCCGTCTCCCCGGAAATGCAGAGGGTTCTCCTCGCGCTCTTCGAACGGCTCCAGGACATGGAAGTCAAGCCCGAGATGCGCACGCTTCTGCACTACTTTCTCATGAACGGCGTCAAGCCTCCGCAGTTCTACGACACCGTCTCGCTTTTCCCGAGCATAGAGGAAGCGAGGAGAGAACTTGGGAATTGGCTTGCGGAAGCCAATCTCGGTCCCTTAGATCTTATGACCTTTTACGTCAACTCGATCGCTTACCGCTTGGGTAACGACGAACCGGCTCTGCAGCTCTACAGGAGCATATGGGACAAAACAGCGGACCTGTCCTTCCAGCTAAGGGCTCCGCTCTTCTATTCTTTCTACCAATTCGCCAACTCCGACAAGATAAGCAAAGAGGCTAAAGCTGAAGCTCAGCGTGCTCTCTTCGAAGCCTGGTACAAAGATTTCAAGATCTTTTGCGAAAACGATATTCCGGCCACTGTCACCAACGATCCGGGAGCATGCTTAGAACAGGCGACTGAGCAGGAAAAACGCGAGATCATGGAGCTAATAAAGGCAAGGCTCAAAAACGCCGGCACGAATTATACGATCGTCAACATTTTCCGCAAGCTCTCCAAAGAGCTTAAGCTGGAAAAGGAGAGCAACGAGCTCCTTGAAGAGCATTTCACCATCGATCACTTAGTCAAGCATCCTGACGAGATCTGGCTCTACGAGAATATCTGTGAGGAGTCCGGCAAAGACTTCGACATCAAGAAAGTATTGAGGGCTATCCTTGACAGCCAGACCAACATCTCGAATTTCGCCCAATCGGGCCTTATCTACATGCTTAGAAACAACGGTATGGCGAAAGAGGCCGACGAGCTCTCGGAAAAGCTCCTTGACGAACCGAACGCCCCCTGGTTCATAAAGCACAGCGCGCTCTACAACATTAAAAATCAGCAAAAGCGCCTTGAAAAGACCATAGAAGTCGCGGAAGCGATGCCTCCCGGCGAAGGCAAGAACGAGCTTTACTTCCAGATCCTGGACAATTGCAGGGGCGACAAGTTCAAGGAAAACTTCATGGAAGCCCTGGAATATCTCCAGAGCTCCAAGAAAGACTACGTCTGGGACAGGCTCTTTATGGAAGCCAGGAACGCTCCCTACGACGTTGATATGGACTCGCTCTTCGAGAACTACGAGAAATTCCTCAGCGAAGGAAGAAGCAAGGACGAAGTTGAAAAGCTCCTTTCGAGCGCCAAGATGGAGCACTACTCCGAAATCGGCGACTATACGAAAGCCATAAAGGAAGGCGAAGCACTCGTTGAAAAGGACCCCGGCAAAGGAGGACAGCTCGCCAACCTCTATTTGCAGAAAGGGAATCCCGCCAAAGCCGAAGAAGCTTACAAGAACCTCCTCGACGCCTATGAGAAAGCCTGCCTTGAAGGCGACACGACTCACAAAGACTGGCTGTTCACCGCTATGAACGGCCTGAAAACCATGGCCCAGGACGGCCAGGCGGAACTCGACGAATACACCTTAAGAAGGGCTTTTTTGCAAAGCGACAATCCGACCGCCAGCGATTACCGCGAATTCATCGACGTGGGGGAAGGCATTATTTCTCTTGAGACCATGAACTCCGCCTACGAAAAAGTTTTGGAGCTCACGGTTGGCGACGACGAAAAGAATGATCTTCTGATGAATTGGATGAACAGGGCCAGGGACTACGGCGACACGAACACCTATAAGAAGATCCTTGCTATGAGCGCGGAAAACGATCTGCGCTCCATGGCGGAATACATCCAGCTGCTCTCTTCCCAGGGCGAGGATAAGGAAGCTTTCGCCAAAGGAATGGAAGCCTGGGAAAAGAACAAGGATAGCGATGCCTGGAAGAAGCGCCAGATGGAGACTCCGCTCTTTGAACTGTGCGTAAAGATGGGCGAGAACGACAAAGCCTGGGAGATCCTCTCAGACAAATGGACCACCGAGAAAAAAGACCCTTACATGTACCTGGACCCCGTAGGCATTGTCAGAATGGCGGAAAGGCTCGGCAAAGGCAAGGAAGCCATAGAAGGCCTGGAGAAATTCATCTCTGAGACCGGCAACGCCTATTCTAAACTTTCCAACGCCATGGGAATTTTCAACGCCTACAGGAACCTTAAAGACGAGGAAGGCGCCAAGGCTTTTGTCGACCGCTTCTTAGAGACCGCTCCTAAGATCTCCGGCAACCCCGCGCAAAGGCTCGAACTCTATTTCAACTCTTCCAATCCCGAAAAAGGCC
>JAFYIM010000008.1 GCA_017538635.1 bacterium | reverse complement strand
GTTCGTCCAAGGAGAAGCGGCGCAAAAAGCGGCCTATGGGCGTCACCCTAGGATCTCTTTCCATCTTGAAGGCCCAGCCATCGACTTCGTTCTTGCTCATCAATTCCTCTTTCTTCTCCTCGGCGTCCGCGACCATGGAGCGGAACTTGTAGAGCGTGAAGAGGTGCCCGTTGCGGCCCACCCTGGTCTGGCGCCAGAACACCGGACCTTGGCTGCTCTGCTTCACCAGTATCGCAATGACAAGGAACAAGGGCGAAAGCAGAATGAGCAGAATAAAAGCAAAGATCTTGTCGAATATCAATTTCAGCGTCAGCGCGCCGAGATCAGGGGAAGTTTTGTTCAGCGAAAGTGAGCTAATTCCCTCGTTCTTGGAAACGGAGACCCTCTCGAAGCCTTTGTCAGTCGGGAAATAGCAGACTGTCTGCAGACCCATGATGCCGCCGGCCTTGATGAGCGGCCAGAAACGGAACAATTCTTCCAGCGGGCAGAAGCAGGCGATCTCATCGACTTCGCCCTCTATGAGAGCTTTCGTCAGCGTCTCCTCATCCAAGCCTTCCAGACTCAATACCCTGACCTGCTTGGCGCCCCACTCGCTGTAGCGCTCAAGCGTACGCCGTTCCTCGTCGCTCTCTTCCCCTTTCCTCAGGATCAGCAGGTGGAAATCGTCCTGCCTGTCTTTCAAGACCCGGTAGCGCTTCAAAAAGAGCTCTTTCAATTCCAGCAATCCAGCCGTCAGAAACGCCGTGCCGACAATGACGATACGGGCCGTGTATTCCAGCTTGAAAACAAAGATGAAGGTCATCAGGACAACTGTCGCCAGAAGCGAGCCCTGCAGGATCAACACTCTCCTCCTCTTCCAGTCGCGCTGGCGCTCCGGATCATAGAGCCCGTAGTGCCCGAGGCAGAACGGCCAGACCAGCATGCAGGCCGGCAGCGTCCACAAAAGCTCCTTCAAAAAGAAGCCTTCCTCGTAGGGCGGAATAGCCGGGAACCAAAGAGGAATGCCCGACATATTGCTCGCGTACCAGCTCGACAAGACAAAACGCAGAGCGTAAGCCAAAAGCAGACCGCAAGCGGCGCAGAAGGCGTCGCTCCACATCATCAGACGAAGATATGAATATTGTCTGTGGTAGAGCATTTAAGCGTAAACTTCCAAAAGCCGCTTCAGAAGATTGGAGGCGGGAACGTTCCTGTCCCAGCGCCCGTCCTCGAAAAGCGAAATATGCCCGGTCTCCTCGGAAACGCAAATGACCAGAGCGTCAGTCTCCTCGCTCAAGCCCAATCCCGCGCAGTGCCTGGTGCCCATAAGCTGGGCCAGCTGCTTCGTGGAAAGGGGCACATGGCAGGCCGCCGCATGGATCTTGCGGCCGATTATCAATACCGCGCCGTCGTGCAGCGGGGATTTCGGGTAGAAGATGTTCAAAAGCAAAGGCGTCGAAACGTCGGCGTCTATGACAACTCCTGAAGGAGCCACGTACCCGTGCAAGCCGACGTGGCGCTCGATGGCTATAAGGGCGCCGCATTTCTGCTCGGAAAGGGCGACGACCGCGTTGTAGATCTCCCTGACAGGGGCGTTCGTCTGCTTAGTCCTTTTAAAGGTCGTGTTCTTGCCAAGCTCCGTAAGACCGCGGCGCATTTCCGGGGCAAAGAGAATAACGATGCACAGAACGATGGAGGGCAAAAGATCCGAAATAAGCGTCCTGATCGTCATTAAGGGCAAAACGTTCGCCAAAATATAGACCAAAGCCAGAACGCACAGACCTTTCAGAAGTGAGACCGTGCGCGTCCTGGAAGCGAACGAGATGATAAGGTAAAAGACCGTGGCCATTACCAATATCTCGACGATATCCCACACCCCGGGATGCAGGATAGCTATGAAGCGGCGCAGCTGCGCCATAGATAGCAAATGATTCATATATACATTTTAGCAAAAAACCGGCGCCTCTCGCCCCCTTGAATTTGAAAGAGGATTTTGACACAATTTTCTTGTTTAACCAATCCCCCTTAACGACTATGAACAAAGAACTTCTTCTCATCGCCGATTTCGGCGCCCACAACAATCAGAAAGTCGCCAAACAAGCCAGATCCGCGAACGTTTACTGCGAAGTTTTGCCCATAGAAAAGATCGACGCCACCATCAAACCCAAAGCTATCGTGGCCATCGGCGACGACGAAAGCGAATGCGATCTGTCCGTCCTCAAGCCCTTCGGCGTCCCCGTCCTTGAAAAAGGCAACCTCAAAACCAACGAAGAAGTTCTCGCCTTCTTCAAATCCTGCGGCTTCAAGCAGGACTGGACGGTCGAATCCTTCATTGAGAACGCCGTGGAAGAGATCAGAAAGACCGTCGGCGACAAAAAAGTTTTGTGCGCCCTTTCCGGCGGCGTTGACAGCTCGGTGTGCGCCGCGCTCGTCCACCGCGCCATCGGCGACCAACTTACCTGCGTCTTCGTTGACCACGGCCTCATGCGCAAGAACGAGCCGGAATCCATCGAGAAGATCTTCAAGCAGACCTTCAAGATGAACCTCATCATGATCGACGCCAAAGAGCGTTTCCTGACGAAGCTGGCCGGCGTTGACGATCCCGAAAAGAAACGCAAGATCATCGGCGAGGAATTCATCCGCGTCTTCGAGGAAGAGTCCGCCAAACTCGGCAAAATGGACTTCCTCCTTCAGGGCACCATCTACCCCGACATCATCGAAAGCTTCAGTAAAAAAGGCATGGTGAAATCCCACCACAACGTGGGCGGCCTGCCCGAGGATGTTGACTTCCAGCTCCTGGAGCCCATCAAATGGCTCTTCAAGGACGAAGTGAGATCTGTCGGCACCGCCCTCGGCCTCCCCGACGAGCAGGTCTGGCGCCAGCCCTTCCCGGGCCCCGGCCTCGGCGTCCGAGTCGTCGGCGCAATAACGAGAGAAAAGCTGGCGGCCGTCCGCGAGGCGGACGCCATCTGGCGCGAAGAAATTAAGAACGCCGGCCTGGACAAGCAGATCTGGCAGTACTTCGCGGTCTGCCCGGGCTTCAAGAGTACGGGTGTGAAAGACGGCCGCCGCACGTTCGCGGAAGCCATCTGCCTGAGAGCGATACTGTCCTCCGACGCCATGAGTGCGGAAGTCGCGCAGATCCCCTACGAGCTGCTTAGAAAGGTGGCGGTGAGAGTGGTGGCGGAAGTGCCGGGCGTGAACAGAGTGCTGTACGACATTACGCCGAAACCGCCGTCGACCATCGAATTCGAGTAATCACCGTCCTCGCCAAATAGGCGAAAAAAAGAACACATCCCCCGCTCACGGACTACGCGTGCATTGCCTTGATTTGCGTCCTCCGTGAGTTCGCTTAGGGATGTGTTCTTCTTTTTCGCCCGATGGTGGGGTGCGTTCTTTTTTTCGCGCAGCAAAGAGTGTTTTCTGCTACAATGAAATTGATGGATATTAAGGCGATTATAGACGAACTGAAGGCAGGGCGCAGCGTCTCGGATGCTGAGCTTGAGGCTCTTCTTACAACGGAAGATGAAGAGGCTCTCGCGTATCTTGCCGCCTGTGCGCGTGAAATCCGTGAAAAGATCTACGGCAAAGCCGTATATATCAGAGGCCTCATCGAATTCACGAACTATTGCAAGAACAGCTGCTATTATTGCGGCATCAACTGCAAGAATGCCAAAGCCGATCGCTACCGCCTTAGCGATGAAGAAATATTGGATTGCGTGCGCGAGGGATATGAACTGGGTTTTCGCACTTTCGTCCTGCAGGGCGGCGAGGATCCCTTTTATACTGACGATAAGATCATTTCTTTGATCCGCGGGATAAAGGCTATGCATCCGGATTGCGCCGTGACGCTCTCCATCGGAGAGAAAAGCGAAGCAAGTTACCGGGCCTTCTTTGAAGCCGGCGCCGACCGCTATCTCCTACGCCATGAGACCGCCTCGCCCCTTCATTACGCCAAACTGCACCCCGCCAATCTCTCTTGGGAAAACCGCATGAACTGCCTCAAAACGCTGCGCAAAATCGGTTATCAGGTCGGCTGCGGCATGATGGTCGGCTCTCCCTACCAAACCACGCAGAATTTGATCGCGGACCTTCGCTTTATCTCGGAATTCAAACCCGACATGTGCGGCATCGGTCCCTTTATTCCTCATAAAGACACGATCTTTAAGGACGAACCGCAGGGCAGCCTTGATCTGACGCTGAAGCTTCTTTCCATCATTCGTCTTCTGGTGCCGGATGTGCTGTTGCCGGCTACGACCGCGCTTGGCACGATCGATCCCGAAGGCCGTGAAAAAGGCTTGAGGCACGGCGCAAATGTTGTAATGCCAAATCTATCGCCAGTAAGCGTTCGCGATAAGTATGCGCTTTACAACGGAAAGATCTGTACCGGCAGCGAATCAGCAGAATGCATCAAATGCCTTTCCGCCCGGGTAGCCTGCGCGGGCTACGAGATCGTGGTCGACCGCGGCGATCATAAGAAAGTGTTTGTCGCCGAATAATCAAAAAAGCAAGCAATACAACTGTCGCAAAATCTCCGACAGTTGGATTTTGGAAAAAATCCCGCCTTCCTTTTTATGCAATTTTATTTTCTTCTTGTTAAAACCAAAATCAGCAAAAGCAAAGCAGCCACACCGCACGGCTCGGGAAGCGTATATACGAGATACGGCATGGTCTCTCCTTCGTCGATATCCCAGACGTTTTCAAAATCCCAATTTTCAAAAGTGGCCAATTGTTTCATCTCTTCTTCTGTCTTGGGAAGCGCGTATTTGTCAGCTTTTTTTAACGTCGTGGAATTGTAGTAGCAATCCTTTACCACCGGTTCACATCCGTACACCACGGTCAGAAAACTAGCGCTGCCCCACGGTCTCGTATTGCTTATTGATCCCGTGGAATAACAGCGATTGATCTCAATGTCAACTGGTTCTCCATAATTCGCGTTGTTAATTATGCCTACGAATCCCGATAAGCCAAGATATTGATTAGCGCATGTTATAGCAGCATCGGAATAACAATCTTCAATGACCACTTTGGCATGTTTTTCTTCCAACTGCAATGCTTTGATAAAGCCAGCCGAAATTACGTCTCCGCCAGATTCATCCCCGATCGTAATTTTTCCTTTGTAAGATGTGTTTCTAATTACTAGCGTTCCATAAACACGCGCTTGCTCTATTACCCCCGCCCAAGCGTTTGTTAAATCCGTCTCTACAGAACAATTGCTGATTTCAATACTTCCTCCCTGCGGAACGATTACTTCCTGGATCAAACCGGCTGTTGCGCGAATATTTGTTCCGCTTATATGGCAATTATCTATATACCCGGCTCCCATGTTTCCTACCAAAATTCCCGTGCTTCCCCACGGCACCTTGCTTTTCACTCCGTTAATATTAATGTTTTTCAATTGGAAGCTGCCTAAGCAAAACAACGCGCTGTAAAAACCTTTGGTTTGACTAATGCAAAGATTTTCTATTTTAAACCCTTGGCCGTCATAATCCAAAGTCCAGGCCCCTTTGTTTTCACCATTAATGTTGTTGGTTTCAATACCAGGGAAACTCTGCCATTCTTCCGTCTCAGCCGCGTCAATATCGTTTTCCTGCACGCAATAAATGGTTGTTCCGGCATCAACCATGTCGCTTTGGTGCGCCAGCCACACAAAATTTCC
>JAFYIM010000509.1 GCA_017538635.1 bacterium | reverse complement strand
GTCGAGCAGTATAAGAGAGGGGCTCGTCACCAAAGCGCGGGCGATTTCAAGACGGCGGCGTTCGCCGCCGGAGAGCGTATAGGCCTTGCTCTTGGCAAGTTTGGAAATGCCGAGCTCTTCCAAAAGCTCATAGGAGCGCTTCTTCATCTCGTCCCTCTTCATCGGGAGTGTTTCCATAATGGCCATGATGTTTTCGAAGCTCGTCATGCGCCTGAAGACGGAAGGCTCCTGGGCCAGATAAGCTATGCCGTGCTGGGCGCGGTCGCACATCGGGTCGTTGGTGATGTCCCTGCCTTGGAAGACCACTCTGCCCTGATTGGGGCGGATGATGCCCACGATCATGTAGAAGGTCGTCGTCTTGCCGGCGCCGTTGGGGCCCAGAAGGCCTACGATCTCGCCTTTGTTGACGTGGATGCTGACGCCTTTCACGACGTTGCGCTGGTTGTAAGTCTTGACCAGCTTCTCAGTGTAGAGGACGGCGCCTTCGGGAGGCGTGAAGTCTCCGCTCATTTTTCCTCCTTGATGTTGGGAAGCCTGAGCTTCCCGTCCTGAATGTTCAATGTTATGCGCGCTCCGTCGTCCAGGCTTAGTTTCTTGTGGCGGTTGTCCCAGGTTATGGCGGAACCGGAAGCCGTGTTGCCCCTGAGGTCGCGCATAATAGGTTCGCCCGTCATCCTGAAGGTATCCTTGCCGGCGTCGTAGGTAAGCTTGTTGCCGGTGACAGTGCCCTGCGAAGTGCGGATAAGGACTCTGCCCAAGGCTTCTATCTTGCCGATGTCGTGCGTGGACTGATCCTGGTAAACGATAGCCTTGTCGGCCCTGACGGAAACGTTCGTAATGCGGTTGGCTGATGTTCCGAAAGCGTCCATGGAAGTAAGCTTAACGTTGCCAGTGAGAACAAAGGTCCCGTTAGTCTCCATGGTGGTACTGTCGGCCGTGATCATCACGCGTCCGCTGCCTTCCTCGGCGAAAAGCGTTCCGCAAAGGAGAAAAACTAATATCAGACTGATTCTTTTTAACATGAGCGTTTCCCTGATTAGAATAAGAATTTTTCCTTGTCTTCGCTGGAGGGCGTGAGAATGATCTCCGGAGATTCAAAATCACACTTGGCCTTCAAAAGATCGACCGTGAGGCGCCGGCAGCGGATGTAGTTGGATCCGTTGCGGACTATAGGCGGTCCGCCGGTCATGACGACTTTGTTCTGGGCTTTCTCCCAGATGCCGCGGTCGGCTATGACTTCCGTTTTGGTGTTCGTCTGGTCGTTGAAGACTACGTGCACGTTGCCGACAGCCACGACGCGCGAAAAGCCGTCCACGCCTTTCAGGCCAAGCTCTTCAACGGCCTGGTCGCCGCCTTTTTTGTCTTCGTCAAAATAAACGGTGGCGTTGTCGGTAGTGAGCTTGCGTTCGCCGTCGGTCACGACCACGTGACCTCTAAGATAAGCGGTGTTCTCCTCAAAGGAGTACTTCAGCTCATCGGAATTGATCGTAACGTCGCTTTTCGCCTCATCTTTTGCAAAGGCGGAAAGAGCGAGCAGTAAAACTAAGAATATCGACGCTTTGAGCTTCATTATTATTTCCCCGCTTTGAAAACATCAATACTGTTTTTCTCTATCTTGGCTTTGATCTCCACGTCGTGGAAAAGTTTGCATTCTTTCTTTTCCTTGGTGTAAATGACGTAAAGGCCGCGTCCTTTTATCAGTCTGTCGCCGTCCAAAAGCTGCACGGTTTTGTCGGTCTCTATTTCGCCCGTCTCCCTGTTGACGTCCGCATATTCTGTCAAAACTTTGACGACCGTGCCGTCGCGCCTGAAGAGCGTGACGATAACGTCGAAAAAGCGGATCTTTGCGCCTTCAAGCTGTTTCGCAGATGAGCCTTCCAGGACCCAGCGGCGGTCGCCCGTCTCGTCAACTTCCATCAAGGTCACGCCGTCCAGCATCTCCATCTCGTCGAGCATGTCGTCCCGGCTGTTGCCGGATTTGACGTTCTGAGTGGCCGCGACCGCCGATTTGGCGGAAGCTTTCTCCTCCGCTAGGAGAGGAGTTGTCAGAAGCAAAACTATAATAAGCAGTTTAAGCATAATAATCGGCTATGACTTTTTCCCAAAGAAATTGACCTTTCAAAATATATTCTATCACTTCTCTGACAGCGCCTCTCCCACCCTCTTTCAGGGTAATGAGATCGGCGGCAGCCTTCGCTTCGTGGGAAGCGTCGCCGACCGCAACGGCAAGCCCGGCCTCCCTCATCATGGGAATGTCTATGATGTCGTCGCCTATGACGCAGATCTCTTCTTTTGGGACGCCGCAGTCGCTTGAAAAGCGTCTCAAAACTTCCGCCTTGTCTTTGCTTTTCTGATAGACATACCTTAAGCCGAAATCCTGGGCGCGTTCGCTGACGGCCACGGATTCCCTGCCCGTTATGATGGCGAAGGCCAGGCCCGCTTTCAGCCAGAGCCTGACGCCCAGACCGTCCTTGCAGTCGAAGCGCTTCAGCTCCATTCCGGAAGTGCCGTAGATGATGCCGCCGTCCGTCATGACGCCGTCGATGTCGACCGCGATGGCTTTTATGGAGCGCAGCGTTTTGAGCTGTTCCTCGGTGGGATTTTTGTCTTGCCAGTGAGGCATTTTTACATTCCTATAAGTTCGTCGTCGTCCAAAAGTCCGAGAAGCTTTCCCTTCTCGTCAACCACAGGCAGCTGGGAGAATTTCTTTTTTGTCCCGCCCATTATTTCCGCGGCTTCCGAAGCGAGGTAGCCGGGAGTGATGGTGTGTGGTTCCTTTATCATGACCGCGGAAACGGGCTGCATGATAGCCTCGGGGTCTTTGAGCATCGCGCGGCGGAAATCGCCGTCCGTAAAGAAGCCGCAGAGTTTGTCGTCGGAATCGACCACACAGGCTGCGCCGTTCTTGGTCTTCGTCATCAGAACGACAGCGTCCCTGACGATGGTGTCGGGGCTGACTTTGCACAGATGCTCGCCGGTCCTCATCAGCTGCTCGACCTTCATCATCTTGCGGCCCAAGGCGCCGCCAGGATGCAGCAGCGCGAAATCTTTTTCCGTGAAATTCCTCTTCTCAACGAGGGCCATGGCGAGCGCGTCGCCCAAAGCCAGCTGAACCGTGGAAGAGCAGGTCGGCACCATGCCGAAGGAGCAGGCTTCCTTGGGAACGTAAGAGGAAATGAAAACGTCGGCCGCTTTCGCAAGCGTGGAATCCTTGCGGCCGGTCATGGCGATCAATTTGGCTCCGCGCTGCCTCAGGCAGGGCAGGATCGCCGTTACTTCGGAAGTTTCCCCGCTGTTGCTGAGAGCCAGCACCACGTCGTCGTTTTTCACCATGCCGAGGTCGCCGTGAAAGGCTTCGCCCGGGTGTATGGCGAAAGCGGGAGTCCCTGTGGAGGCAAGGGTAGCCGCGATCTTCCTGGCGATGTGGAAGCATTTGCCCATGCCGAGGACGATGACGCGCCCCTGGCATGCGTACATCAGCTCAACGGCTTTGCAAAATGATTCGTCGAGCCTCTCCGAGACGTCGTCTATGGCGCGGGCTTCCAGTTTCAGAACATTTCTGGCTACGGAAAGATGATCCATATCTATTCTCCGTTGACGCAAGCGTCAACTTTCATAAGCATTTC
>JAFYIM010000508.1 GCA_017538635.1 bacterium | reverse complement strand
AGGGGTCTATGGAATCTTCCGCGACAAACAATTTGACATCGCAATGAAAGAATTATCGCCGGTCCGCAAGACCATCGTCGGCATCCAGTTCCTGTTCGTAGCCTTCGGCGCCACAGTCACAATGCCTTTACTTTTGGGCATAGACCCCTCCACCGCGCTTCTCACCGCGGGGGTCGGCACGCTGATCTTCCATTTTGTGACGAAAGGAAAAGTACCAATCTACCTTGGCAGCAACTTTGCCTTCCTGATGCCGATGGCGCTGGTTTTGGAAGATTGGGGAATGCCGGGCGTAATGACGGGGCTGGTAGGCGTGGCGCTCATCTATTTCTTCGTTTCCGCTCTCGTCCGTTGGAAAGGAATCGCGATCCTTGACCGCCTTTTCCCGCCGGTGGTCATCGGACCGACTATTATGCTTATAGGACTTTCGCTTTGTCCCTCGGCTATCGACATGGCCAAAAACGATTGGTTTTTGGCGATCATAGCGCTTGCGGCGGCCATAGCCGTACTGGCCTGGGGCAAGGGGCTTCTTGGACTTTTGCCGATAGTTGTCGGCATAGCCGTCGCCTACCTGGTCGCAGCCTGCATGGGCAAAATAAATTTCTCCCCTATCGCTGACGCTCCCTGGTTCATGCTGCCGAAAAACATCACTCATCCGCAGATGCCGACAATAGCCTGGCAGCCTTTGGTCGTAATGATGCCGATAGCTTTGGTCTCCATAATAGAGCATGTCGGCGACGTCTATGTCATCAGCCAAGTGGCGGAAAAAGATTTTGTCCACGAGCCCGGGCTGCACCGCACCATTTTGGGCGACGGTCTTGCCGTTCTCTTCGGCGCCTTGATCGGCGGTCCTCCCGTTACAACTTACAGCGAAGTGACTGGCGCGATACAGATAACCCGCGTGACTGATCCCGTAGTCCTGCGCATCACCGCCGTTTCCGCCATACTGCTTTCCGTCAGCGGCAAGATGAACGCCTTTTTGCGATTCATTCCCAAGGGCATCCTGGGCGGAATAATGCTCCTGCTCTTCGGCACCATCGCGTCTGTCGGCATTCAGAGCATGATCCGTCACAAGGTCGATTTTTCACAAACGCGCAACACGATAATCGTTTCCCTGATGCTGGCGCTGGGAATTGGCGGCGCGACATTGACTGCCGGGAAATTCACGCTGAGTTCGATTGGGCTTTGCGCGCTTATTGGCATCGCGCTGAATCTCATCCTGCCGAAGCCGCGCACAGACTTCGAAACGAAATAAAGAGAAAGATTCCATAAGACCCCGCGCTCACGGACTACGCGCTCAAGTTCCCTACCCCGCCATCCTCCGTGAGTTCGCTAAGGGGTCTATGGAATCTTTCTCTTTTTCAAACGTGAAGTATTTTAGCGAAGGAGGCATATGCCCCGTAGCGAACATATGGAGGACGCAAATCAAGGCAATGCGCGCGTAATGGTGAGCGAGGGGCGTTATGCCTCCTTCGCGGATATTACTTCACAAGATCGTTCAGCTCGCCCCGCTTCCGGCGCTTCGCCAAAAGCTTTTCGGTGTGGCGCGCCATTCTGCGCTCCTTCACCGTCACCGCTCGCAGGAATTTCTTGTCACGTTTTCTGAGTTTAGTCTGACCGACGTAGCGCAAATAGAAGCGCAGCATGTCGCCGCGGGTAATTTGTCCCGTGGGAATGAAAGGCAGAGAGGAGAAATAAAGCGCGGTGATGTCTTTCAGCGACCAGCGGTTCAAAAGCTTCGCGCCTTTGCACAAACGCTGGAGATCCAAAAGATGCAGCTGATATTCGCCGGTGAGATCCCCTACCACATAGAAGTGGCCGAGATAAAAATCCTTGTGAGTGTAGCCTTCCGTGTGCAAACGTCTGGCGATGTGCGCGATCCTTGAAATGAGTTCCTTCTTCTGCCTGAAATCAAGCTTGAGGCCGTCGCGGAGATGATCCTCGACCGTCTTGCCGGGCGGCAGGGATTCTGTGAGCAAAAAGGAAGCCTTTTCCCTGATGCCTTTGAACTTCTCGCCGAAAACTCTGAAGGGCGTGTTCCTGATGCCGAGGGCGTCGCAGATCTCCATGGCCTTCCATTCAAGCCTGGCGTTGCTCATCCT
>JAFYIM010000507.1 GCA_017538635.1 bacterium | reverse complement strand
TGTGACTTCCTGTGAGTAGATCATTTTTCCTCCAAAAAATTAAAGTTAGGTTTTTGTTATTTAAAGATCAATTTATTTCGCGTCTCTTTTTTTCTGGATGTAGCTCCAGTCTTCGTCGCTCAAGGTATGCATTCCGTATCTGCGCATCCTGTCAAGGATCTCGTCGAGCTTCGGATCGCCCGTGGCGCTGGAACTGTTTTCGGAAGGCCGGTAATTTGCCTCCTCGTATTCCTCGCCGCGGTAAACTTTCGCCCTTTCCTTGAATGTTGAAAAAGAAGAGTCTCTCGGAACGTCCCCGGGAGCGTAACCGACGATCCTCCGCAAGCCGAGGAAATTCTTAACGTACATGAATCCGAACAAAAGTCCGCCAAGATGCGCCAGATGCGCCACGTTCCCGCCGCCGATCAGAGCCATTACAAGCGTGTAGAGGGCATACAGGAGAACCATGGTCCTGGCTTTCATAATAACCGGTATGAAGCCCAAAAAGACCATCAGCTTGGTGTTGGGATTCATTATGGCGAAGGCCGCCAGCACCGCGCAGATGGCGCCGGACGCCCCGACGACAGGCGTTCCGTAGGCGTTGACAAAAACAAGATGGCAGATGCCCGCAAAGATCCCGCCCAGAAGATAGAGTTTCAAGAAAGGCAGAGAGCCTATCTGGCGCTCAATGTAGCGCCCGAACATATAAAGAGCCAGCATGTTGAACAGAAGGTGCAGGAATCCTCCGTGCATGAACTGGTAAGTCAGATACTGGCTGAAGAGAAAATATTTTTTCAGATATGGAACGTAAAGAGCGAAGATCTTCTCATATTCCGAATACTCGATGACGATCTGTTTGCCAAGATAATGAATATTCGTGACGAAGAACGGGAGTTGGAAAACCTTTTCGCAGAAATACTGAATAACGAATACGCCGACGTTCAGGATCAAAAGCCACTTCACGACGGGCGTCAGCCCGACGAGGAATCCTCCCCTTACGTTGGAAGAATTCTGGTAGCGGTAATAATCCCTGTCCTGCAAGCCCATTAAAAATCTCCTTTCAGGTCGGCGATCGACGCAAAGCCGTTCTCCGCCATGTAGCGCTCCAAGCCTTCCGCAATCGTTTCCGCAGTCCTCGGCTCGTAGAAAGTGGCGGTGCCTATCTGCACGGCCGAGGCGCCCGCGATGAAGAACTGCAAAGCGTCGTCAAGCTTCTCTATTCCACCTAATCCCACGACCGGGATCTTAACGGCTTTCGCCGTCTGCCAGACCATCCTGACCGCCACGGGCCGAACGGCCGGGCCGGACAAACCGCCCGTAATATTGCCAAGAACCGGCCTTCTTCTTTTTGTGTCGATGACCAGCCCGGTAAGAGTATTGATGAGGGAAACGGCGTCCGCGCCGTTATCCTCGGCGCATTTCGCCATTACAGTAATGTCCGTAACGTTGGGCGAGAGCTTCACGATAAGAGGCTTGGTCTTCAAACCCTGGCGCGCGAAGCCGACAGCCGGGCCCAGGACTTTCACGTCCGTTCCGAAAGTTATGCCGCCTTCCTTGACGTTCGGGCAGGAGACGTTCATCTCGACTGCCGTGACGTAAGGGCACTCCTCCGCATGAGCCGCCATCTCTCCGTACTCCTCAGCGGAATGTCCGGAAATGTTCAGGATAGCCGCCACGCCTTTTTCCGAAAGGTAGCGCGCTTTCTCTTTTAGGACAACGTCAAGCCCTGGATTCTGCAAGCCTATGCAGTTCAGGATCCCGGAAGGCGTTTCCACTATCCTGCTGAAGGGATTGCCTTCCCTGGGATAAAGCGTCGTGCCTTTCATTACGACCGCGCCGAGCTTATTAAGATCAGCCAAGCCCTCAAGGTCTTCCCCGTTTCCAAAAGTTCCGGAGGCGACCCAGACGGGGTTCTTGAAAGTCACATTGCCAATTTTTACGCTAAGATCCGGATTCATATTTTTTCACGTGCTCCACGATTTTCTCTGTGACTTCTTCCCTGGTAAGGTCGCCGGTATCGAGTGGGATCGCTTCCGGAAGCTTTATGAGCGCGCCGACAGGGCGCTCTCTGTCCCTTTTGTCTCTTTCCAGAACTGAGCGCAGGACCTCTTCCTCGGGAACGTTCTTGCCGTTTTCTTTGAATTCCAAATATCGCCTGTGCGCTCTCACTTCCGGAGGAGCCGTCACAAAAAACTTGATGTCGGCGTCAGGGAAAACTACCGAACCGATGTCGCGGCCTTCCATGACCGCACCGGGTCTCGCTTCCAAGCCCAGTCGCCTTTGCTCGGCCACCAGCCTTTCCCTCACCTTGACGTTGTCGGCGATGTCCGAGACCGCTTCCGAGACCAAAGGCCCCTTGCATTCCGCCGTCAAGTCTTCGCCGTTGGCCAGGGCGTGCTGGCCGTCAGATTCGCTCACGAGGTCTATCCTGAGTTCGTTGGCCAGTGCGGCCACTTTCTCTTTGTCCTTGGTATCGACGCCGCATTTTAGGCAGTAGGCTGTCACCGCCCTGTACATCAGGCCGGTGTTTATGTAAAGCAAACCGAGTTCCCTCGCCACGTTCTTGGCCGCGGTGCTTTTTCCCGAGGAAACCGTTCCGTCAATCGCGACTATCATAAGGATAAATGTCTGTATTTGTTATTAGATTATAGCAAAGAAAGGTCTTTGCAGAAATACGATAATAAAACAGGCAAAAAATGCCTCCTCACAACCTGTTTCAACATCTTCGAAGCAAAAAAAAGGTCCGCCTAGCGGCGGACCTTTTAATTGAGCTAAGCAGCTTTATTTGTTGAGGATGACTCTGTCGACGAATCTGTCGACGGCGTCTTTTTCCACTTCGGCTTTGTATTCTTTCTCGAAAGCTTCGACTTTCTCAGCGCCGTTCTGGATATCTTTGCTGATATCATAAGGCGTGACCAGGATGATGATCTCGGAATCTCTCTTGACGTCCACTTCATGACGGAAGACATAACCCAGAAGCGGGATGTAGCCGAGAACCGGAACACGCTCGTCGCTCTTGGTGATGTATTCGCGCTTCAAGCCGGAAATCGTGGTGGTCTGGCCAGAGACGACGCCGACCGTAGCGGAGGTCTTGCGGGTGTTGACGATGGGCAGAGCGCCGGTCGTCCAGCCGACTACGCTGTTGACTTCCGCATTGACTTCGAGCCAGATGGATTCAGTGCCGATGATCGGGGTGATCTCAAGAATGACGCCGGACTGAACCTGTTTGTCAAGAGTCTTCTCGGGGTCGCTGTTGTAGCCTTTGTAGTTGACGTTGTCCACGGATTCGATGACCGTGGTCTGGCCGTTAAGAGCGACCGCCTCGGGGCTAGATAAAACTTTAGCGTGTCCGTTCCTGACCAGGTAGTTGATAAAGTTGGCCACAGCTTTGGGACGCATACCGGAAAACTTCACGTTCTGGGCGATGTATCTGGCCCAACCATCAGGTCCAGGACTGTTTCCATGACTATCTTTGTTCCAGTCAAGAGTCATATCGACGCTTTCGGGCAAAGCTTCCTTCCAAGCTTCCAGCGCAAGGCCGAAATTGAAATCGTCACTGTTTTCTATCTCTATGATCTGGCATTCCAGCCTGATCTGCTGAGGAGCGACATCAAAGTAAGGGAGAAATGTCCTGACCGTATTGGCGCAGGAAGGGGCATCGTTTATCATGATGCGGCCGGTAAGATCGTCAGCCACGATTTCGCCGTGACCGGAACCCATGGTGGCCAGGATGTATTTCTGCAGATCGCTGGCTAGGCGGTTTTTGCAGTAGTAAACGAAACGGTCGGAGCCGCCGCCGGCGAACTTCGTGCCTTCCTGGTCGATCTCATTGATGACGGCTTCGATGTAGGGCATCTGGAAGGAAGGAGCCGTGACGATCAGGTATTCGTCGCCGTTGATGTTGTTGACGATGCTCTTTGATCTGCCGTTCTCTTTCTGGATCGTGCGTTCCAAAATGGTGCGGATCTCAAAGACGATGCCAGGGTGCTTCATCTTGAAGGCTTTCACGATGTAGTCGGTGTCGTCGTTGGATTCCACCACCTTGATCGCCTGGCCGACAGCAGGAGTGCTGGGGATAGCATGGTAGTAGAGATCAGCGTCGCCGGCAGGAGCCTGCGGGGTCTGCGCCGAAGTGTTGATCTGAATGTCAGCGGCTCCGGCGGATAGGCCGAAAGCCAATACCAAGCTGGTGATTAAAAGTAGGGTTTTCTTGTTCATTGTCCTCCTGTTATTTTTAAGGTTATATTTTTCGACTATAGTACCATTATTTACATATCATGTCAATATGTAAATGCTTTGCCGGTTATGACCAGATCATAGCATAATCGTATAAAGCACATTTCCCTTTTTGCTACAATAGATTTCATGAAATGCAAAGAAGATTGGAAAAGGCAAACAGAGGAGCGCATCACCTCATTGAAAGCGCTTTGCGAATATAAAAATTGGGCCCCTCCGAAAAAAGAATTGAATTGCGAACTTAAAATGTTCGTCACGCCTTACTACGCTTCTTTAATGGAAAAAGCT
>JAFYIM010000506.1 GCA_017538635.1 bacterium | reverse complement strand
GCCTTTCAAAATGACAGTTTCGTCACCGTCGTTGTAAATTTCGATCCAGTCGGAGCACTCGCCGAAAGAATCCTTAATCCCCGACTTGTTGGAAGCCATGAATTCATTGATGCGCACACCCTTCGCCGAAACGGCGAAGAGCAAAGCGAAAAAGACTATGACTGAAAGCGGCCTCAAGCTCTAAAGGGAAAGTTTTCTGACGCCCAAAAGAGCGAGAAGCGGGATTAAAAGGAACGCCGGTTCGGGCAGGTCTTCGCGTCCTGGGGATCCGTAGGGCTCTCCGGAGAGACGCCAGCCAAGTTTGGTGCTGTAATCCGAATAGTTCAGATCGTACCTCGCGGCCACGATGGACGGGCCGAAGCCGCGGGCGTCCTCAAACCAGAAGCCGCTGAAGTTGAAACTGTAATTGGAGAGGAAGAAGCGCTCGCCGTCGTTAGAGATGCTGCCGTCGAAAGTCCCGGCAATGTACATGCCGTTGGTGTCGTAGCGTTCGGCGAAAGCCGACGGATTCTTGACCAAAAGCACGTAGCTTCTCGGTTCAATGGGCTTGGAACCCGGCGCGAAAACGAAATCCACGCCGCCTGTCACAGACTGCCCTTCCGGATAGTAGAGATTGTCGGAATTGTTGAAAAGCTCAATGAATTCGTAATCCTTGTCCGTGAAGGCGGAGCCTTCCTCGGGCTTGGCGGGCATGTACATCAGCTCAGTGACGAGAAGAGGACTCTTCTCCGACAGGGTAAAGTAAGCGGAGACGTCCATGGGAGAATCGCTGTAAGCGGGGTCATATGTGCAGCGGATGTAGGTGGGCTTGTCGATCGTCAAAGGACCGGTGTAGCGCTTAGCCGTGGATGAGGTGTAGGGGTCGCTTCCGTCCGTAGTGTATTTGACGTACGTCTCGCCGGAGAGCGTCACTTTCGTGCCGGACATCACCCTGCCGCCGTTGGGATAGATCCTGGGAGGCGCAATGGAGGGATACCAGCCGCGGTTCCTGTACTGGGTAATGTTCACTTCGTTCCTGGTCGGGAAGAAGGTGTTGGTGATCCAATGGATCTCGGGCCACCAGTGGTCGTCGCGGTTAAGCGGCTGATACTGCCGGCAGTCCGTCCTGACGTCGCCCCAGCGGGCCGATTCGCATATGATGGCCTTGTCGATCTCGTGGACGCGCGACAAGAGAAGTCTCGAAGCTTTGTCGGGCGTCAGCATGCCCTCGTTGAAATAATGCTTGTTGACTCTGGACTGGAAGACGCGCTTGTAACTGTCGACCGCACAGAGCCTCTGGTGCAGGTAGCGGGGGTTGAAGGCGCCCGTGCCGTCGCGGCCGGTGGTTATGTTGCCGGTCTTGTCGGTCCTCAGATACATCTTCACCATGGCGTGCTCGGTGTCGTGGCAGAAATACTTGAAGCCGCCCTGCTTCACGCGGTCGTAGATGGCGAAGAAGTTGTTGGGGCCGCTGTCCGTCATGGTCAAAGGACCGTCGGTGTTGCCCAGGAAGTTGTTTATGATGGTGTAGTCCGCCAGATTGGTGGGGTCAAGAACAACGGGATAAGTGCGGTTCCTGGTGCCGTCGGGATTGCGGCCCACCGCCTTCAGATACGTCTCTTCCGTGAAGCCGTCCCTGGCCATCTGCCAAAGCGTTCTCCAGGCGTCCATGTTGCCACTGTTGACGGTCGCAACGTAGCCGTCCGGCTTGATGACATCGTAGTCTTCCTTGTCTCCGCCGAAATACGTCTCGGCGAAATGTTCCTCCGCCCTTTCCTGGAACTGGTAGAGGCCCCAGTAGTGGCCGTTCAGAAGCAGATGAAAATATCTGCTCCTGGTGTACGGCTCGCCCATCTCGCGCTGCATATCGCGGGCGAAGACGTCGCGGCACATTATGCTTTCCCTGGCGTCGTTGCCGCCTTCGCAGCTCCAGGAGTAGTTCTGGGCGGTCCTTAAGTCGACCTTGTCGAATTCCGGCGCGCCCTCGGAGCCGAAGAGCGGATACTCAAGCTTGGAGTCGCCGTACTCTCTACGGAAGAAAAGACGCCAGGAGTGCTTGGCGTTGCCGGAAGAGCGGGACGCGCCGCCGCGGATCCTGAGACCGCAGTTGACAGAAAAGCCCGGCGTTTCGTCATGGGTAAGATAATTCAGCTGGGCGAAGCGCTCCCAGTTGCGGCCGTCCTGCCAGGGATTGACGTAGATGCCGGTACTAGAGTTGAAGAGGTTTCCGGGAGAAACGACTATTGAGAGCATGGGGATCTGTTCGAAAGCGTCCTTCATCAGACCGCCGTAGCGGGCGGACTGGGTTATCCTCGTATCCATGCCGTAGTCGAACTTCTGGTTGTTGATGGAACCGCTTGGCCACTGGTTGCCGGGCCGGACTCCGCTCTGCTGGGTGATCACGTCGTCTAAGAAAACGTAAGTCTTGGCGGTCGTCCTCGGCCTGTAGGCGCCGGTCTTGAAAACGCCCACTCTCAAAACCGTGGTCTGGCTGATGGAGATGGGGTTCCTGTAAGTCGTGCCGTTGGAAGTCGTGGGTTCCGTGGCGTCCAGGGTGTAGCGGATCACCGTGCCTTCGTCTGGGGAGGTGATGGTCAAATTGAAGGAGTCCTCGTAAAAGCCGGAGTCATGGCTGAAGACGGGCGGCTGCAAAAATTCCTCGTAGGCTTCGCCGTTGACGCGCCCGGGCGTAGGATCAGTGAAATATCCTCTCTCCTTGAACTGCATGCTCTCGACGCCCTTGCCCCTCAGTTCCGCGTCCATCAGGAAGTCTGTGCTGGTGGTGGTGTCGTTGAGGCCGTGGATGCACAGAACGTTCTTGCCTTTCCTGACAAGGCTGATGTAATCGGTGATGTCCACGTCCTCGAATCTCAGAATGTTGGATTCGTTGTGGTAGGTGGGCGAGCAGGATTCCCAGCTGACGGTCGGCGGAGCGTTGACTCTCGCGACTTCCACGCCGTTAAGATAAGCGACGAAGCCGTCGTCGTAGAGCATCCTCAAAACGAGCTTCTGCAGATTCGGCTTCTCGGCGACGTTGAAGGGCATGCGGATGTAGCAGGTGCCGTTCTTGCCGTACATGTCGTCCATAACGTTGATGCCGACATAGTCTGTGACGTCGGTGGAGCTGCCGGGGCTCTTCTCATAGCCGACGCCGGAATTGCCTGATCTCCAACCCGAGTCGTCGAAGGTGGAACGGTACCAGGATGTCTCGAGACTGTCGTCGGTGGGGACCAGAACGCGGCAAAAAGAGTTGGTGGAGCGCAAAACGATCTCCTGGGTGGCAGTGACGCAGCCGTCGCCGTAAGAAACATCCTCGTACTGCACGGGGACCGTCGGCTTGTATTCGCTTGCGACCTGCCCTTCGCTGTCATAGAGGCCTAAGTATTCGCCGCTGGCGGAGAGCTTGAAGCCGGTGTGCATTTCCTGCCCGGGCTGGGAGATCTCCCTGTCCGAACACCAGACGAGCATATAGGTCCCGGCCACGAAGTTGGTGGCGGGGAACTCCCATTTCCTCGGCTTAGTCTCGTTGTCCGTCAGGCTCCAGCCGTCCAGCGAGAACGTTTCCCCGTCGTTGTAGAGCTCGACCCAGTCGGAGCTTTCGCCGAAAGAGTCTTTGATCGTTCCCTTGTTGGAAGCCATGAACTCCGTGATCCTGACGGCGGAGAGAGAAAGGGCCGTCAAAAGCGTGGCACAAAAAAGAATGCGTTTCATAGTTTTTCCTGACATTTATCTGCCGTTAACAATATTTCTGAGATCCTTGTGTATGACGTAATAGCCGTTGCTCATGACCGCCTGACCCATCAGCGCGTCTTCCGTAGCGTTGAAAAGCTCGTTCATCGTTCCGCCTTCCTTCAGGGACGCGGCCGGCACGATAAGGTCGAGCCCGCCGCTGAGATTGTCCTGCAGGCGGAAGATGTCGCGCCAGTTGTTGAGCTTCACCTTCGAGGTGTCGACGCGGAACTTCAGAACGCCGTCGCCTTCCGGCATGGTGACAGCGCCGGCGCAGTCGAACATGGGGCCGCACTTCAAAAACTCCTTGGCGCTTTCCATAACGTCCGCGAACTTCGAGATAACGTTGAGGCTGATGCCGGAATTGCGCTGCTGCTTTAAGCCCGCTACCGTCGTCCTGATCTCGTTCAGCTTTTCGATATTGCAGTTCTTAAGCTGAAGCTTGAGATCGACGGGCAGAGTCTTGTCCTCGATCTCGGTTTCGGAATTGAGGTCGATAGTTATGTTGTGCAGCTTGTTGCTGACGCTGCCGTTCAAGTAAAGCTTGCCGTTCTTGGCGTTGAAGCCTTTGCCTTGCACGTTTTCTAAGTCGCCGGTGAAGCAGTAGGCCCTTACATTCTCGTTGATAACGCGGCTCGAGCCTTGCAGGACGAAATTGGTGAAGCTGCCGGCGGCGGACTGCAGACCGTTGGCGCAAAGCTTAAAGGTCGCTTCCCTGCCGCCCAGGGGGATCTTCATCTCGCCATTGATGTCGCTTAGCTCGCAGTTATAGGAGAGCCATTCGTATTCCGGGAAGACTTCGCCGAGCTTCTCGGCTTCAATGGAGCCGCCCGGGATCCTGAAAGTCGCCCTGACGCAGGCGTCCCAGCCAAGGCTGGCCTTGAGGTCGATGTTTTTTATGATGTTGCCGGGCGCCTTAACGACGGTCTTGCCTTCGCCCTTGCAGTAAAAAGTCTTGTCCTTCAGGGAGGGGCAGTGGTAGATGGCAAAGTCGGACTGCAAAACGATGTTGGTCAGTATAGGCCTCAGGTTCGCCAGTTCTTTTTCGGAAAGCGTCCTCTTCATCAGCTCATAGCCGTCGAACTCCACCATGCAGTCGGACTTGAAATATCCCCTTTCGTAATATCTCACCGCTT
>JAFYIM010000505.1 GCA_017538635.1 bacterium | reverse complement strand
TGCTTGACGATCTCTCAAAACTGAAGATCTCGACTTACGACAGCTTCTTCAACGATATCCTCCGCTGCTTCGCCTTCGACATGGGGCTAGACGCCGGCAAAAACATCCTGGAAGGCACAGCGGAAAAACGCATGCTGGAAAAAGCGCTCGACGATCTTCTCCTGGATTACCACGGACGCGGGAGAGCAAAGGAATTTTCCGCAAAATTCGCAACGCTGAACGAACGCAGAGAGCTGAGAAGAGTTGGGCAGGAAATACTTGGGATCTTGGGAGGACTGAAAGACGAGTATTTCTCCGTACCGGAAGAAGCCGTCGGGAACATCGCTTTCCGCGATACGGAGAGACCTCGGATCGGCTTGCAGCTGGGAACCTCAAACTCAAAAAAAGTCAGCGTCGTGAAAACGCTCACTAGCGATCTGGAATTGGCTCTCACATACAAAAAAGACATTCAGGAGAACAGCCAAGTCAAGAAACTGCTGCAAAATACACCTGTGGACTACGAGTCGATAGCCGACCTGCAGCTGGCGGAAGAAGACCTTGATTACCTGAAAGCGTGCCTAACTTACCTGGGAGCCAGGGAAATAAAAAGGAAATTAAGCGAGACTAAAACCGCTTTCCAGCTGTCGATGGAATTTCAGGACAAACTGACTGAGCGCAAGTTCAGGGAAAACAGCTTTACCTTCGGCGACATTACCCAGACTGTCAGAAAGATCATAACTAACCCCATCCTGGGGCTGGAAGTATATTTCCGCCTCGACTCCCAGATCAAGCACATCCTTATCGACGAATTCCAGGACACCAGCTGGACGCAGTGGGATATTATGAGACCTTTGATCGAGGAAGTGTTGTCCGACACGGAGGGAAGAAGCCTCTTTATTGTCGGCGACCTGAAGCAGGCTATCTATGGCTGGCGCGGCAGCTCTCCCGAGATCTTCGGCCGCTTCCTCAAGTATTACGCCGGGGCAATAAAAACGCACCCGCTCTTCAAAAGCTACCGCTCCGCTCCGGAAGTCCTTGAGTTGGTCAATCAGATCTTCTCGCTTTCCTGCTATAAAGATTGGAGAGAAGCCATTGAATTCCAAAATCACGTTTCCTCCGAGGACGACAAAGTTCCCAAGCAAGGCTACAGCCGGCTCTCTCTCGTCAGCAGCGAACAGAAAGGCATTAATTATCTTTTGGTTGAAATCGTCAGATTGCTGAACGAGATCCAGCCGCACAAAAAAGGTCTGCAGGCCGCCGTGCTGGTAAGGACCAACGATCAGGCGGAAAAACTGTTGTCCCTTCTGGCCGACGAAAACATTCCCTGCACCAATTCCGCAGACGTTAAGATCATCGACTTCCCCGAGACCAGGATCGTTTTGGCCTTCTTTAGGCTGATTGCCGATCCCGGCGACACGATCTCTCTTTTCCTTCTGAAGAACTCCCCCCTGAAGGAATTGTTCGGCGAGAAAGGCGTGGAGGAAACGCTCTCTTTCTGGCGCCGTCAAGTGATTCGCGAAGGATACGTAAGCGTCATCGCCCG
>JAFYIM010000058.1 GCA_017538635.1 bacterium | reverse complement strand
TCCTGCTGGTAATTGCCGATGTCCTGGGCGTTGAAGCCCGCGAATTGCAGTTCCGGCTGGTTGGCGCCGGAGAGATTGAGGTCTTTGTAGTAGAGCGTGATCGTCAGGAAGATCTGTTCGCCTACGAAAGTATTAGTGGTGCTGGCGTCCAGTTCCAGGAAGAGTTCGCCGCCCGTTTCCGTGGTGGCGGGGGAGTTGGCGGAGCTTTTCCTCGCTTCCGAAACATCGATCGTTATCTTCGGCAGATTGTAAGTCTTGCCGTCGGCTTTGATCTTCGCTTCGCCGATCGTCAGTTTGCCTGTCTTAACTGCCTGCAGTTCGTAGCTGAATTCCTGGGAGGAAGACTGCACTCCGTTCACTATGGAGATGTTGCTGCTCTGGCTGGGCCCCATGATCACGCGGAAGCCGTCCATCTCGCCCAATTGCGGGGGAGAGGCGTTCTTGGCGTTCTCCACCGTTACGGTGTAGCGCAGCGATTCATCCATGCTGATGGCTTTGCGGCTGCACGTGGCCGAGACTTTGACTTCGGCCAGCGCGCCTATTGCCAGCATAATGGTTAGGAAAAAGACTTTTATTTTCATCGTGTTTTTCATAGGGAGATATTTTACCAGTTTTTGTCCACAGGCACGATCGCTCCCGGCATTTTCTTGCGATTCTTTTCTTTGTCGGAATTATCCTCTTCGAAAGCGCGGAGCATCTGTTCGGCCTGTTCTTTGGTCATCTCTTCGCTGTTCTCCTGATCCTGCTGCTGCTGATCCTGGTTTTGATCCTGCTGCTGCTGATCTTGCTGCTGGTCCTGATTCTGGTCCTGGTTCTCATTCTGATCCTGGTCCTGCTGATCTTTCTGATCCTGCTGGTCCTGCTGATCCTGGTTCTGATTGTCGTTCTGCTGTTGCTGCTGATTCTGCTGCTGCTTTTCGTTGTTCTTCTGGTCGTCGTCTTCGAATTCTTTCCTCGCCTTGATGAAATTGTCCAGGGCGACGAACTGATTCGTGGGCGCGTCCGTAATTAGGCTTTTCAGCTTTTCTTCAGCGGTTTTGCTGGCAGCGGAGCCGAGCTTCAAATATTCTATAGCGTTGGTAATGCACATGGCGAGCGTTTTCGCGCTTGCCGCTGGCAGAGCCTCCTCTTTTTCCTCGCCTTCGCCTTCACTCTCTTCGCCTTCAGATTCGTCCTTCTGGCCGCTGCGGGACTTCAGTTCCTTGACCAGTTCTTGGCCGATAGCATTGAATTTGTCGGCGCATTCCTTCAGAGCGGGGGCGTCCAGGAGCGAGAGGTCGCAGGAGAGGTCGTAGAAGTTGTTGAAGACCTCCGCGCAGCGCCCGGACAAGTCGTTGACGTAAGGCGAAATGTTTTCCGAGACGAGGCCGACGGCCGTCGCCCTAGCTTCCTGGAAGCGGTTGCTCAAAGCCTGGAAGACATCCGTCTGGGGAACGCCGCCCTGAATGCACTGGCTGAGTCCCTGGCCCAAGTTTGCGAAGGTTTGGTAGAGGGCGATGAGCGCTTCGTTTTCCGGCGTTTTTTCCAAGCCCTGGGTTGCCGGCGCATCGCCCGAGGACTGCAGCCTTTCAGGCGGCAGGTTGGTGAAAAGGGCCTGGAACCCGACGATGAGATAGTCGGCTTTTTCGGAATGGGCGTACTGGTTTGTCATGATTCCGCCTAAGAAGTCGGGCGGGATGTCAGGGCCTTTTTCAAGGCTTTTCGCGGTCTTGATGAGGGTAATGTTCTGCGCTCTGATCAGCGCTTCGAGTTCGCGAAGGAGTTTCTGCAGGGGATCTTTCTCCTGCTCGTCTTTCTGTTGGCTGGCCAATTCCTTCATCAGCCTTGTGACGTACTCGATGTTGGCTTTGGTGTCCTCGTCGTCGCGGTCCAATTCGTTGGCGCGCTTGTAGCTTTCGAGAGATTCTTTCAGCTTGCCCTGGCGGAAGAGGCAGTTGCCGATGTTGTAGTGGCACTTGGCTTCCAGATCTTGCGAGGCGCCGCTGGCGGCTCTTTGGAAAGCTGAGATCGCCTCATCGTATTTTTCCAGGCGGTAGCAGGCAAGCCCGGCGTTGTAGTTCGCCTCGGGATTGTCGGGGGCGTCTATCTGGGCGTCGGCGTACTTTTGTTCGGCTTCCTGAAAATTCCCGTTCTGGAAAGCCTTGTTGCCTTCGCTGATCTTAGCCGCGAGTTCCTTGCTTTCCGCAGCGGAAAGGGGAGCGGCGAAACTTAAGAGCGAGAGGGTGAAGATAAGAAGAATGTTTTTCATATTCATGCAGCTTCTCCTTCCTTGGCGGTTTTTTTCTGGCCTTCGCTTACGATTGACTGCAAAAAGAAGCAGAAGAAGGCGGCGCACAAGGGCCACTGGAACCTGTGCTCATAGTGCTTCTTCTTGGAAGAATCGAGCTCTTTGGTGTCCATGTTGGCGATTCTTTTCGTATAGATGGCGTCCAGTTCCAAGCCGGACGCGACGGCCTGGGCATAGGCGCCGCCCGTTTCCAAAGCGATCTTCTGGAGCGTCTCCTCGTTGAGCTTAGAGAGCACCTGGTTGCCGCTGCGGTCCGTGATATAGGTCTTGCGGCCCTTTTCATCCGTTATCTGGATGGGGCTGCCGCTGGGCGTTCCGATGCCGATGCAGAAGATCTTGACGCCTTTTTCCTTGGCCATTTTTATGGCGTTGTCGAGGTCGCCCTGGAGGTTCTCGCCGTCTGTTATAAGTATCAGCGCCCTGGTATTGCGTTCATTGCCTTCGAAGGCGTTGACGGATTTTATGATGGCTTCGCCGATCTGCGTTCCGCCCTTGGGAATGAGCGAGGGGTCGAGTTCGCTTAGGAACATCTTCGCCGCACCGTAGTCAAGGGTAAGCGGGCACTGCACGAAAGCGCTGCCGGCGAAAGCGACCAAGCCGATGCGGTCGCCCTGCATGATCTGCATAAGGTCAAGGATAGCGCGCTTGGCGCGCTCAAGCCTGCTTGGCGCGATATCCTGGGCCAGCATGCTCCTGGAAACGTCCACGGCGACGATGATGTCGCGGCCTTCTCTCTTCATCTCTTCCCAGGTGTAGCCCCACTTCGGCTCCATAAGCGCAAGCACCAGGAAGGTGAGGCCCAAAAGGAAGAGGAAGATCTTAATGAGGCGCCCGCTCTCGCTTCTGGTCAGAAGCCTGTCGAGCATTTCCCTGGAGGCGAACTGCTCCAGCATGGATCTTCTTTTCCTCGCTCTGTAGAACAAAAAGAGCGCCAGGGCAAAGACGATCCAGAGAAGGTGTATGTAATAAAGTTTTTCAAAGTACATTTTTCTTTCTCCTTATGGCAGTTTTTGGAACCTGGTAGCCAAAAGCAGAGTTTCAATGATAAGCAAGGCGGCAGCCGCGAAGGCGAGCCCCGGGAATCTTTCTATCCATTCCATGTAGGTCAGCGATTCCGTCTTGGTCTTTTCTAATTGGTCGATCTCCTTGTAGATCTTTTCAAGCGAGGCTTTCTCGGTGGCGCGGAAGTACTGGCCGCCCGTAGTTTTGGCGATGCCTTTCAATAGATCTTCGTCGATCTCGACAGGGACCTGCTGGAGGATCTTGCGGCCGAAGAAGTCGGTGCCCGGAACGGGCGCCATGCCTCTGGTGCCGGCGCCGATGGTGTAGATCTTGACGCCAAGGGCTTTGGCGCTCTGCGCGACGGCCATGGGCGCCATCTTGCCGGCGTTGTTCATACCATCCGTCAGCAGGACGACCACTCTGCTCGTGACGCTGGAGTCTTTCAACCTCAGGAGCGCCGTGGCGAGCGCGTCGCCGATGGCGGTGGCGCTTTGGTCGGCCATGCCGATCTCGCACTGGTCGAGAAGCGTCAGGAGCGTTCCGTAGTCAAGGGTCAAAGGGCACTGCGTGTAAGCGTCGGCGCCGTAAACGACGAGGCCTATGCGGTCGCTGGAGCGGTGCTTGATGAAGTCGGCGGTCACTTCCTTGACGACGTCGAGCCTGCTGCGGTCCTTGGCCAGGTCTTCCGCGATCATTGATCCGGAGGTGTCGATGGTCAGCATGATGTCGATGCCTTCCGTCGTCACTTTGGTGTCTTCTTTGCCTTTCTGGGGGCGGGCCAGGGCGATGGCCAGTAAAGCTACGGCGGCCACTCTCAGAAGGACGATGAAGGGACGGAGCCTGACGGCCAGAGTCGGTTTGATTCTTTTCAGCAGGCTGATGTCAGAGTATCTGACGCCGGCTTTGCCTGTCAATTTCAGCGCATCCCAAAGAATAACCGGGATGAGCAGAAGAAGCAAGAGCCAATATGGGTCGTGAAGGATCATTGCTTTCCTCCTTCTACTTTTTGTTCAGCGGTCTCCTTGGTCTTATCGATGAAATTCCTGATGTTGTCAGTGGCTTCCTTCGCCAGTTCTGCGGAAGTCTCACCCTTGGCGAACTTGATCATGTCGCACTCCATGAGGAAGGAGCGGAGCATTTCCCTCTGTTCGTAGCTGAACTTGGGGTCCTGCCTCAAAACGGCGAGGAATTCTTCCGTAGTGAGTTCCGGAGCGCGGATCTCAAAGCGGTCTTCGATGTAAACTCTCAGTATGATGGAGAGACGGCTGAAATATTCTTTGTAAAGTTCTTTTTCCAAGAGCCCTTCGGCCAGGAGGGCTTCCAGGGCTGCAAAAGCCTTGACGTGGGCCGGGACGGGAGGCGGGGCGGCTTTTTCTTTCTTCCTTCTGAGGCAGAGGAGCAGGACGAGGGCAACGGCGGCCAGGGAGGCGAGCACTATTATGATCTTCGTTCTGTTCTTTTCCTTCAAAAGCAGCTCGACCACGCCCTTGATGTCCCTGATGTCGGTCATCTCGCCTTCCTTGGCGATGGAGACGACTTCCACGCAGAGGGCGGAACTGTAGAGCGTGTTGGTGTTGCCGTTGATCACGAAATTAACTTTCGCGGGCGGGATCTCATAGACGCCCGTCAGGTAGGTCTCCAGCTCGTAAGTCTGTTTCCTTACGACGCGGCCGCCCGGCAGTTTTTCTTCCGGAAGATTCTCCCAGTCGTGGATCAGAAGGCTGCCCATGGGCGCCAGGTTCTCGGCGAAATCAGGCATCTGAACGTCGATGTTGGTCTGGGCGTTCACAGAGATGGTGTATTTAACAAGGTCGCCCACTCTGACCTGCGGCCGGTCCACGAAGACGTTCACGGCGACGGGGTCATTTGTCTGGGGCGAAATGGATTCCGCCTTCTTCTTCTGGCAGCCAATCAGAGCCGCGGCGAAAAGTATTAGCAGAAAAAATTGACGCATGTTATTTTTCCTCCTGCTTCTCGACCTTTTCTTCCGCTTTCTCCTTCTCTTTTTCTTTCTCCGGTTCCGCGAGCGAGGGGTCGATGGCGGTGTAGCGCTTCCTGGCGGCGGCCGCCTCTTTCTGGCGTCCGAGCTTCGTTAAGGAATCGACCACTTTTTTGGGGACGTCCTTGTCGTTCGCAAAGGTCGGGTCAAGGGCTTCGGCGCGGTAGTAGTAGGCGACGGCGTTGGCGAAATCGAGCTTGTCGTAATAGATGTTGCCGATCGTAACGCAGACGCCCGGGCGCTCCTTTACGGGAACGGGGAAGTCGCTCAAGTATTTCTGCAGCTCTTTGGCGGCCTGCAGGTCGAGCCCTTTGGTCCTCAAAGTGATGGCCAGGGCTCTCTGCTGCTCGGCGGTCCAGTTCGCTTTGGGCGGAAAGTAGAGCCTGTACGCGATGAGGAGGAGCAGTATGAAGCAAAGGAATTGTATGAAGGAAATGATTTTTGACATAGGTTTAGAAAATAGTTTTTTCCCGGCGTTTGAAGAAGCGCACGATCTCGTCGCCGTAGTTGGCGTTGGTCGATACGCGCATGGAGTCCACGCCGGAGGACGTGAAGTTTTTGTCGCGTTCCTCGTTTCTCATGACTGAGAGTTTTTCCAAGGTCCGGCGGACTTTGCCGTCGTAGGTGTCAACGGTAATGGTCTCGCCCGTCTCGGCGTCCTCGAGCGTGATGAGTCCGATCGGCGGAAGCGAGCTCTCCCTCGGGTCGGAAACGGAAACCGGGATGAGGTCGTGGCGCTTGCTGGCGAGACTGATGGGCCGTTCGAAGCCTTCGCACAAAAAGTCCGAGATAAGGAAGACGACGGCCTTCCTGCGGCAGACTTTGTTCAGGAAATCAAGGGCGGAGCCGACGTCAGTTTTGGAACGCTCGCTCTTCTTGAAGCCCAAAACTTCCCTGATGACTCTGAGGACGTGGGAGTGGCCTTTCTTCGGCGGGATGTAGAGCTCGATCTGATCGGTGAAGATGATGAGCCCAACCCTGTCGTTGCTTCTGATGGCGGTGTAGGCCAGAAGTCCCGCGATCTCGGCGGCGATCTCGTTCTTGCTCTTCGAGACCGAACCGAAAGCGCCGGAGGAGCTGGCGTCCACCATCAGCATGACGGTCAGTTCGCGCTCTTCCACGAAGCGCTTCACATACGGCACGCCCGTTCTGGCCGTGACGTTCCAGTCGATGGTCCTGATGTCGTCGCCGGGCTGGTAGAGCCTGACTTCGTCAAACTCCATGCCGCGCCCTTTGAAGGCGCTCTTGTATTCGCCGGCCATGACCTCGGTCACCTGGTGGCTGGTCCTGATCTGGATCTGGCGGACTTTCTGGAGCAGTTCTTTGGATAACATCTTAATATCTCCTTAATCTATCCGGTTGGGAAAGATCATCAGGGCACCTGCACTTCGTCGAAGATCTTCTGGACGAGGTCGTCGGAAGTCATGCCTTCCGCTTCCGCCTCGTAGCTCACGATCACCCTGTGGCGCAGCACGTCCGGGCCGACGGATTTGACGTCCTGCGGCGTCACGAAGCCTCTGCCCTGCAGGAAGGCGTGGGCCTTGGCCGCTATAGTCAGCGCGATGGTGGCGCGGGGCGAAGCGCCGTACTGGATGTAATCCTTGAAGGGGAGCTTGTAGGCTTCCGGCTCTCTGGTCGCGAAAATAATATCGAGGATGTAGTCGCTGACTTTCTCGTCGATATAAATGCTGTCAACGATCTTTCTCGCTTCCAGGATCTCTTGCGGAGTGATTATCTGGTTGACTTCGCACTTCACGTTGGTAGAGGCCATGCGGCGCTGGATCTCCTTTTCCTCTTTCTTGTTGGGGTAGGTGATTCTAAGTTTCAGCATGAAGCGGTCCACCTGAGCCTCCGGCAGGGGATAGGTGCCTTCCTGCTCGATGGGGTTCTGGGTGGCCAGAACGAGGAAGGGTTCGTCCAGGGCGAAGGACTGGTCGCCGATCGTCACCTGGTGTTCCTGCATGGCTTCTAAGAGCGCGCTCTGCACTTTGGCCGGGGCGCGGTTGATCTCGTCGGCCAGGATCAAATTAGCGAAGATCGGGCCTTTCTTGGTCTTGAAGGTGCCTTCCTTCGGATCGTAGATCATAGTGCCGATAAGGTCGGCTGGCAGAAGGTCAGGCGTGAACTGGATGCGCTTGAAATCGGCTTTCACAGCTTTGGTAAGCGTCGTAACGCACAAGGTCTTGGCTAGTCCCGGAACGCCTTCCAACAAAATGTGCCCGTTGGAAAGAAGGCCTATCAAAAGCCTGTCGATCATGTAGCTCTGTCCTACGATAGTGTTCGAGATCTCCTGGCGCAGCACGGAAAACTTAGCGCTGGCTGACTGGACCTGTTCCTGGATCTGTTTGACGTCTGTATTCATAAATTCTCCTTTTAGATGTAAAGCTCATCCGCTTCCTTTTGACGGTTGGGCTTGTTACGGATTAATAATTCTTTCAAAAAATCATAGGCGCGCTTTTCTTCCATACTGGAAGGCTCGTAGCCGGCGTAGCGCACGTTGAAGCAAAGGGCGC